>JACMOQ010000529.1 GCA_014377905.1 Acetobacteraceae bacterium
CGACAAATGCCGCACCAGTCGGCGCAGATACCAGCCGGTCACCAAGATTTTCGGCGGTTTTGACCAGACGTGACTGTGAATAAGGGTTCGCAGCCCATGGTGGAGGCGGGTCCAGGCCAAGGGCAACGCCGGCAGCACCACGCCGCCTTGCGCACTACCTGCATGGAATGCCGCCTCGACGAACCCGATCCAACCTTCCCGCGCCAGGCGCCACGGGCGCTGCAGGGCGGCATGGTTCAGGAATTGCGCCGCATCCACGATGCACGGCGCGGGCGGGCGGTAGTCGATATCGATGGCCACCACCGTATCGCCGGACAAAATCAAATTGCCGGGCTTGAAGTCGCCGTGCTGGCGGCTCCACGGCATGGCAATGGCACCAACCAGTCCAGCCGTGCGATGCAGCAGCTCGGCAGCGCCTAGCAGCAGGGGCATCCGCGTGCCGGCCTGTTGGGCCGTCGCGATCACCGCATCAAGTTGGGCGAGCACTGGCTGCATGTCCCAAGTTCGGCTGGTCAGGCCGGCGGCAACATGAAAGCGCGCCAGCCACGCGCCTGACAGCGTAATCGCCGCCCGTGCTTCGGCGGGGGTTCCGCGCTGCACGACATGTTCCACTGTCGGGCCATTAATCCAACTGGCAACCACGATCGCCCGGGCTTGCAGCAGCAGCAGCGGCGTCGAACAGCCGATCCGGCGGTCCTGAGCCGACAATGCCAGCACCCCCTGCATTGCCGCGAAATACGCCGCCGCATTGGCGCAATCGGGGGCACCGGTGGCCGGATCGATGCAAACCTTGATAACAACCGGCTGGCCATTTTCGGTGTCGTCGCCGCGAAATACCCGCGAAAGGCTGCCGCGCCGGATCGGACGCACCACCAGCCGCGACGGCGCACCATTGGGGCCGGGCATCAGCGGACGCAAAATCTGTTGCAACTGGTCGGCCTCGGCGCGCATCGTCATCCCCATCGCGGCTTTTCAATAGCGTTCATTGGCGCGGTGTTCGTCAAGTCGGGTGCCACCCTAGCCGAGCAAGATGGGGTGCGCTGGCCGACCCGGCACTGCTTGTGTAAACCGTCCTTGCAAATATTAAGGGACCTGCCGCGTGCTCACCCCGAACCGCCATTTGCTGCAAATCGAGGGCATGCACCCGCCGGAAATCTCGGCGTTGCTCGACCTCGCCGAAAGCTACGTCTTGCTCAACCGGTCCGGCACCACCCAGCGCGATCTGCTGCGTGGGCGGACGCTGATCAATCTGTTTTTCGAGGACTCAACCCGCACCCGCACCAGCTTCGAAATCGCCGGCAAGCGCCTGGGCGCGGATGTCGTCAATATGTCGGTCGCCAATAGTTCGGTGAACAAGGGCGAAACCCTGCTCGATACCGCCGCCACGCTGAACGCAATGAATTGCGACCTGCTTGTTGTGCGCCACGGCCAGTCCGGCGCGCCGGCGCTGCTGGCCCAGAAGGTCGAGGCATCGGTCATCAACGCCGGCGACGGCACCCATGAACACCCGACCCAGGCGCTGCTCGACGCACTAACCATCCGCCGCCGGCGCGGCCGGCTCGAAGGCCTGGTGGTGGCGATTTGCGGCGATGTGCTGCATTCGCGGGTGGCACGATCGAACATTCATCTGCTGCTGGCGCTTGGCAGCCGGGTCCACATCGTCGGCCCGGTAACCCTGATCCCGACCGACGCCGCGCGTCTTGGCGTTACCGTGTTCCACGACATGAAGGCGGGCCTTGCTGGCGCGGATATCGTGATGATGCTGCGCCTGCAAAAGGAACGCATGACTGGCGGGCTGGTGCCGTCGGCGCGCGAATTCTTCCGCTTCTGGGGGCTCGACGCCGAAAAGCTCGCTTTCGCCAAGCCGGACGCGCTGGTGATGCATCCTGGCCCGATGAACCGCGGGGTGGAGATCGCCAGCGACGTCGCCGATGACCCGATCCGCAGTCTGATCAAGGAACAGGTCGAAATGGGGGTCGCGGTGCGAATGGCGGTGCTCGACGTGCTGTCGCGCCGGGCGAAACGCAATGACTGAACTGTTGATCCATAATGTCCGCCTGCTCGATCCCTGGACCGGCCTCGATGCGCATGGCGCCTTGTTGGTGCGTGACGGAAAGATCGCTGATTTTGGTGCCAACCTCGGCCGCCCTGACGTGCCGATGCGCGATGGCGATGGCGCGATCCTGTGCCCCGGGTTGGTCGACATGCGCGCCGAGCTTGGCGAACCGGGCGGCGAATATCGCGAAACCATCGCCTCCGCCGCGGCCGCGGCAGCATTTGGCGGCATCACCACCCTGGCCGCGCTGCCCGATACGGTGCCCGCGATCGATGATCCCGCGTTGGTCCGCCTGCTGCGGGTGCGCGGTGACGAAACCGGCAGCCTGACCATTCTGCCGTACGCCGCGGTCACCCGCGGCTGCCGGGGCGAGGAAATGGCCGAGCTTGGTTTGCTGGCCGAAGCAGGCGCCGTTGCCTTTACCGATGGCGCGCGCGCGATCGGCTCGGCGCGGATGATGCGGCTCGCGCTGTCCTATGCAAAAGGCTTCGGCGCCCGGATCATCCAACACCCGGAAGACCCGAGCCTTGCGGCCGGCGGCGCTGCCACCAGCGGCGAACTGGCGACCCGTCTGGGCTTGCCCGCCATTCCCGCCGCCGCCGAGGCAATCCTGGTGGCGCGCGACATCCGCCTTGCCGAACTCACCGGCGGGTCGGTGCATTTCGCCCATGTTTCGACCGGGGAGGCACTTGGCCTGATCCGCGACGCCAAGGCGCGCGGCCTGAATGTAACCTGCGACACCGCCCCGCCCTATTTCGACCTTAACGAAACCGCGATCGGCAATTTCCGCACTTACGCGAAATTCTCGCCGCCGTTGCGGGCCGACAGCGACCGGATCGCGGTGGTGGCGGCACTCGCCGATGGCACCATCGATGCCATAGCGTCTGATCATCAGCCGCGCGATGCCGATGACAAACGCCTGCCGTTTGCGCAAGCATCGGCCGGCGGCACTGGGTTGGCGACCTTGCTCGCGGTAACCTTGGCGCAGGTGCATGGCGGCCTGGTGTCGCTGAGCGCGGCCATCGCGCTGCTGACCTGCCGCCCGGCATCATTGCTTGGCAGCCCGGCCGGCACCTTGCGCCGTGGGGCGCCGGCGGATTTGTGCCTGTTCGACCTCGAACGCGCCTGGCAGGTGGAAGCTGGCAAGCTGCCCGGCAAAGCGCAAAACACCCCCTTTGATGGCCGCGCCCTGGAAGGCCGTGTGATCGCAACCTTTAAAGCGGGACGAAAGGTTTTCGGATGATCGACGAAACCAGCATTATGATTTTCGCCGGCTTGTTTGTGATGGGCTATCTGTCGGGCAGCGTGCCATACGGGTTGCTGCTGGTGCGCGCGGCAGGTTTGGGCGACGTCCGCAAGTTTGGCTCGGGCAGCACTGGCGCCACCAACGTGCTGCGTGCCGGCAACAAGACAATCGCTGCCGCGACCTTGCTGTTGGATGCGCTGAAAGGCGCGGTTGCAGTGTGGATTGGCGGCTATGTCGACGGCGCTTTCGGCATGGCGTTTGCCGGTTTGGGCGCCGTGATCGGGCATTTGTTTCCGGTCTGGCTCGGCTTCAAGGGCGGCAAGGGGATTGCGACCGGGGCGGGCGTGGTGCTGACCGCGATGCCGCTGATTGGGCTGATCGGTGCTGCGATTTGGCTGACATCGGCGGTGGTAACCCGATTTTCGTCGCTGTCGTCGCTGCTCGCCTGCGCGGCCATGCCGGTGTTGGCCATCGCCCTGCAACGCCCGTTCCCGCTGCAGGCGATGACGGTGCTGATCGCGGTGCTGATTTATGAACGCCATCGTGGCAATATCGCGCGGCTGATCGCGGGGACGGAGCCGAGGATCGGGCGCTGATTTTGTTGCGCTTAGCCCGTCCATTCATGCTAGATGTGCCACCGTCCAAATGGAGCATCCCACCATGGCAAGCGTCGCCCTCCGCGAGAGTCCTGAACCAGCGATCCGCCACTTTGCGGAGCTGTCGGTAGTCGCGCTCAATCACGCCGTTGCCGTGGACGGGCGTATGCTCGCTAAGGGCAGTCTTGGAACGGTCGTCGCAGCCTATCACGATGGCGTGGGGTACGAAGTTGAATTTGAGCACCCGTTCCATGCGGTTGTGACCTTGGAATCCGGCAACCTGACTGCGTGACGTTGCTGCCCAACGGGACCAAAGCGCTGTTCGATGGACAATGCACAAAATGGCGGCAAAGCAAGGCGATTTACCCAATATGGTTTCGAGCGGGCCGATTGGACCCATCTTGCCAGTGCTTTGAGAAATCATTCGCTCAACAATCAAATCGCGACCGCCACTCGTTCGCCGCACGGCACCAAATACGTGGTAAAATGCAGCTTGCGGTCTCCAGATCACCGCAATCCCTGCGCGATGTCGATCTGGATGGTTGAAACTGGCCAAAATATTCCCCGTTTCGTGACCGCATACTAAATGTCTGACACCAATCCCGACCGCCTCCGCCTCGCCCGCAGCGAGGGCGTCGGCCCGGTCACCTACCGCAAGTTGCTCGCCCGCTTCGGCAGTGCTGCCGCAGCCGTCGAGGCATTGCCGCAAATCGCCCGCGCCGCCGGACGGGCCAAACCACCAACGATCCCCACCGCAGATGCAATCGCCCGAGAAATCGAGGCGGTCACCAAATTTGGTGCACAGTTTGTCTTCGCCGATACCCCAGCCTACCCGCCCTTGCTCGCCGAACTGCCCGACGCCCCGCCGGTGCTGATGGTAATTGGCAACGCGGCCCTGCTGACCGCGCGCGCCATTGCGCTGGTCGGCAGCCGCAACGCGTCCGCCAACGGCCAGCGCCTTGCCGGCCAGATCGCCGCCGACCTCGCCGTCCATAACATTGTCGTAATCTCCGGCCTCGCCCGCGGCATCGATGCCGCCGCCCATCGCGGCGCGCTCACCCGCGGCACCACCATCGCGTGCGTCGCCGGCGGCTTGGACGTGCCTTACCCAGAAGAAAACGCCGCTCTGCAAGCTGAAATTGCGGGCGCCGGCGCGGTGATCTCCGAAGTCCCACTTGGCACCACCCCGCTTGCCCGCCACTTCCCGCGCCGCAATCGGCTGATCGCCGGCCTCACCCTCGGCACGCTGGTGGTCGAAGCCGCACTTAAATCCGGCAGCCTGATTACCGCCCGCATCGCGCTTGAAGCCAATCGGGAGGTTTTCGCCATCCCCGGCTCCCCGCTTGACCCGCGCGGGCGTGGCGGCAACGCGCTGATCCGGGCTGGCGAGGCGCGCCTGGTTGAGTCCGCCCAAGACATCATCGACGATTTGCCCTTGATCCCGCGCCTCCGCCTCCCCAGTTCCCCCACCCCGAACCTCGCCACATTAGCCCCGCTGGACCACGCCGCCGCCACTGCCAGCCTGCTTGCTTTGCTATCCCCCGAACCAACCCCGGTTGACGATCTCATCCGGCGCTGCCAGTTCTCTGCCGCCGAGGTCGCCACGGTCCTGCTGGATCTGGAGCTCGCCGGTCGGATCGAGACCCTGCCCGGCAATCGCGTGGCATTGCTGACGCCGCCCTAATCGCACGAGATCGCATGTCGGATTTATTGGTCGTTGAGTCCCCCGCCAAAGCCAAAACCATCGAGAAATACCTCGGCCCCGGCTTCACTGTACTCGCAAGCTTCGGCCATGTCCGCGACCTGCCACCGAAAGATGGCAGCGTGCGGCCCGAGGAAGACTTCGCCATGGACTGGGCCGCCGATGACCGTGGCGCCCGCCAAATGCCCGCGATCGGCAAGGCACTCAAGGGCGTCAAAACCCTGTATCTGGCAACCGATCCGGATCGCGAGGGCGAGGCGATTTCCTGGCATGTCCACGCCATGCTGGCCGAGAAAAACCTGCTGCAAGGCATCGCGGTCAAACGCATCACCTTTAATGAGGTGACCAAGAACGCCGTCCGTTACGCCATCGACCACCCCCGAGCCCTCGACCAGCCGCTGATCGATGCCTATCTCGCCCGC
>JACMOQ010000530.1 GCA_014377905.1 Acetobacteraceae bacterium
ACCCCGTTGCCAACGCCTGTCGGATCGAGGATCGGGGAGAAAATTGCCCGCTCGCCCATGCGATGTGCGGTCGCGCGCGCCATTTCGCGGGCAATCACGGCGCGGTCGGCGGACGCCAGGCCCGTGGCCGGGTCGGTCGTAAACTCGAACTGGCGCGCGCCGAATTCAGCCATGAAACTGTCAGGTTCGCAGCCAGCCGCGCGCAAGGCGGCGATGAAGGCTTCGGCGAAGCTGCCCTGCCGGCGGAAAGCGTCCAACGAATAAGGATTGCCGGGTTGGTCAACGACGCCGGTATAGACAAATTCATGCTCGAACGCTGATAGCAGAGTCACCCCGGCTGCATCCTGTAACGCCGCCAGCGCACGACGGGCGAAATCACGCGGGCAGCATACCCAGGGCCGGCCATCGAGTTCGCGGATATCGCCGAGAAAGAAATGTTCGTCCGCGCTGCCATCGCCAAAATCGACATGCGCCTCCGTCGCCGGATCGGGCACCAGAATTAGGTCGCCGCCCGTGCCGAACGTGGTGGCGTAGATCGGCGAAAAGGCCGAGATCATGGTGTTGGTCGGCACCCAGCCGACGCCTTTGGTCATCCGTGACGCCAGATCGCGGGCGGGAAAGCCCTTGCCACGCACCCGGCCGGCGATTTCGCAGGTGCAGACCATGATCAGTTTTTCGCGATGCATCTTTGTCTCCAGGTAGCGGCCGTGATGCCATGGCGGCGTCGATCGTGATAGGACACCAGTAATCGGGACAAGAAAAGGTTACGCATGGAGGTTATCGAGTTCCCCGCGACGGCGCTGGTGGCGCGCATTGATGTTCCCGGCGGCAATGCGGTGTCGGTTTACCGCGTGCAGGATGCAGTGATCGCCGGGCATGGGATGGTGCTGGGTCGGGCGGGCCAGGTTTATCGCCCCAGTATCGGTAACGCCTCGCTTGCTGACCTGGAGCGGGCATCCGATGCGGCCCAGGTCGTGGATATACCAATGCTGCCGGGTACGGGTATTCTGTGCAAACAATCGGGCGTCGCGGATTATGGGCGCTGGCTGCTGGAAATCCTGCCGATTTGCTGGCTGACCAGACGCCATCCGTTGCTCACGTCGCAGAAGCTGATTGATGCGACTTTTATCGTCGCTGATGCGTCCGAGCCATTGCGACACATGATGATCGAAAGCCTGGGATTGCTCGGTAATCCGTTGGCGATTGCCGGATTCGTTCCCGATATGGTGTTGCGAGTGGCGGATCTGGTGGTGGTTGACGGTCTGGCCGATGCAGGCGGCGCAGTTTCACCGCTATCGATCAGCGCCTGCCTGGATCTTACGGGCAAATTACCGGTCGGGCCGCCGCAATTTTTGTTTGTCAGCCGCAGCGGGACCGACCTTGCCAATTTCACTGATAGTGACGCGGCCGACGCGGCGGCGTGGGCTTTGGGGTGGACAGTGATCTATCCCGGGCGCCGCGATGCACGCACCGAGTTGGCCTTGTTCAAAGGGGCGATCGCGATTGCGGGCATCGTGGGTGGCGGCATGGCCAACATGGTTGTCGCACGGCCCGGCACACGCGTGGTGGGTCTGCTGCCGACCGAAACGGCGGGCAGCCTTTATCGGTCCATCGCCCAGCACTGCGGCCTGCGCTACGAGGAAGTGCCGTGCGCCCACGCAGACGCTGGCGGTGGACTGGCGATGTCTCCCGCCGAGCTTTCCCAAATCCTGCGCGGTATAATGGACGACATAGTTGGCTGAAGCCGCAGGGCCCGCATCGATCGCGGAATGGCTTGCCGAGGGCCATCGCCTGCGCGAAAACAAGGAACCGGCGGCCGCCCTAGAAGCCTATCGGCGCGCCGTGCACCTCGCGCCGAACGACCTGTCGCTGCGCTTCAATATCGGCTTGGTACTGCTCGATTTGAACCGGCCGGAAGAAGCGCTGGTTTGGGCGGGACAGGCGGCGTCGGCGGAACACGTGCATTTGCCAAGCTATACCAGCATGGGCGAGGCTTTCCTGCGCCTCGGGCGCCACGAAGATGCGTTGCCATGGTTTGAAAAGCTGCTGGCGATTGAGCCGCGTGATGTTCAGGCCAGATTAGGGCGGGGGCTGACCCTGCTGGGCATGGGACAATTGCTGGATGGCTTCATGGGGTTTGAAGCGCGGCTGGAAGATCGGCGGATGGGGGCGTGGCAGCCGAAAGGCAAATATTTGCCGTGGCGCGGCGATACCGATCTGCGCGGCCGCCGCATTCTGGTGTCCGGCGAACAGGGTCTTGGCGACAACATCATGATGGCGCGCTACCTGCCGATGCTGCGTGCACGCGGCGCCTATGTGATCGTGCAGGTCTATTCGCAGTTGATCAAACTGCTCGAACCGCTCGCCGATCTGGTGGTGCCGCATGGCCAAACCCCGCCGGCGTTCGCGCTGCATATACCGATGATGAGCCTGCCGCGCGCGTTCCGGACCACGATTACGACAATCCCGGCGACCACGCCCTATCTTGCCGCCACGCCCGCGACACTTAAGCCACCATTTGGGCCACGCGATCTTCCGCGCATAGGCCTTGCCTGGTCTGGCAATCCGAACCATCCAATGGACCGGCAGCGTTCCACCAGCCTGGCCGCGTTGCGGCCTTTATTGGCGCGGGTGGAAGCGGAATTTCATGTTCTGCATATGCCGATGGCGCCGGCCGAGCGCGCCGTGGCGGCAACTTTGGACAGGGTTGTCCTCCATCCGGAAGATCGTGATTTCGACGCGACTGCGTCCCTGGTGGCGGCGATGGATCTGGTGATTTGCGTCGATACCTCGATCGCGCATCTTGCGGGCGCGCTGGGCCGACCGGTGTGGCTGCTGCTGGCGGGGCCGAGTGATTTTCGCTGGTTACGCGATCGTCGCGACAGCCCGTGGTATCCGACGATGCGACTGTTCCGCCGGGCAAAAGTTGGCGATTGGGCCGCGATGGTCGAGGATGTTATCGACGCCTGGCACGAGGCGAATTGATCAAGGGGAGCGAACCATGCGCGCGGCGGTTTTCAGGCAGGGCAAAATTCAGGTCGATACCATCGCCGACCCCAAGCCGATGGCCGGCCAGGTTCTGGTCAAAACCATTTGCTGCGGCATTTGCGGATCGGACCTGCACGCCGCGAAATTCACCCGCCAATTCACTGACGTATCCCGCCGGTCCGGCAGCCGGTTCGTGATGGACCCGGATCGCGATGTGGTGTTCGGCCATGAATTCTGCTGCGAGGTGGTCGAAAACGGTCCTGGCAACGCTGGCACATTCAAACCGGGCACATTGGTAACCTCAATCCCTGCAACAATTGAAGGCACCACCGTCATCGGTCTGGGTTACGCCAATGATCACGCCGGCGGCTATGCCGAGCACATGGTCTTGGCCGAACGCCTGCTGCTGGCCATTCCCAACGGATTATCCGCCGAGCACGCTGCCTTAACCGAGCCGATGGCGGTGGGTTGGCACGCGGTGCAGAAGGCCCGGCTTGGACTCGACGACGTGCCGCTGGTGATCGGCTGCGGCCCGGTTGGGCTTGCGGTGATCGTCGCGCTCAAGATCAAGGGCGTGCACCCGATTATTGCCGCCGATTTCTCAGCCGGCCGGCGGGCGTTGGCGCTGAAAATGGGCGCCGATATCGTGATCGATCCGGCAGCGCAATCGCCGTACAAATCCTGGATCGATGCGGCAACGCCGGCCGATTTCAACCCCAGCCGCTACGAGGTCCTGTTCGGCAACCCGTCCAAACGGCGTCCGGGGGTGATTTTTGAATGCGTTGGTGTGCCCGGGTTGATCGAGCAGGCGATGGGTGGCGCGTCGGTCGGTGCGCGCATCGTGGTGGTTGGTGTGTGCATGGAAGGCGACCGGTTCGAGCCGTTTTTCGGCATCGCCAAGGAACTCAACCTGCAATTCGTGCTCGGCTACTCGCGTGAGGAATATGCCGACAGCCTGCGCCATATTGCCGAGGGGCTGATCGATGTCGCCCCGATGATCACCGGCAAGGTCGGGCTCGATGGCGTCGCCGGGGCGTTTGCCGATCTGGCGAACCCCGAGCTGCACGCGAAGATTTTGGTGGAGCCGTGGCGGTAGGGCAGGCGCCCCACCGCCACAATTCAGCTACGCCGCCGCGCTGGCGCGGGCCTTCATCCGTTCGACCAGGGCCACGATGTTCTTGTTGTCCGGGTTGATCGGCTGGCCAACCTGGGCGCCGAATTCGAGAAACACGCACAACAAAATATCGGCCAAGGTCATGCGGTCGCCGACAATATAGTTGCGTCCGGCAATCATGGCGTCGAGCTTGACCAGCCATTCCTGCGCGATCGCCTTAAAGTCATCGGCGGCCTGCGGGATGCAGTGGATGCGGTTTTCAAACATCTTCAGGCCCGCGCCGAAACGAAAGCCGTTGCCGAGTGGTTCGATGATGTTAAGGTCGATGCGACGCACCCACATGCGAGTTTCGGCGCGCTCGGCCGCATTGGTGCCGATCAGCGAGGTGCCGCCGCCGATTTCATCGAGGTATTCGCAGAGCGCGGTAATCTCGGAGATCACCTGACCGTTATCGAGTTCCAGCGCGGGCAACTGCCCGAACGGGTTCTTGGCCATATAGGCCGGTTGGCGGTTCTCGCCGCCGCGCAGATCAATTCTGGCGCTGTCGAGGGTGATGCCCTTTTCGGCGGCGAAGATGCGGACCACGCGGGGGTTGGGGCCGACGCTGTCGAAGAATTTCATG
>JACMOQ010000531.1 GCA_014377905.1 Acetobacteraceae bacterium
CGACATCGACCATGATCGCGTTGCCAGCGGCGTCGAAATGGGTGAGGCCGCTCATGCCGCCCCCAGCATTCCGCGCGTGGCACCGACCAGATCAGGCTGGCGCAGCAGGCTTTCCCCAACCAGAAAGCGCTGCACCCCGCAATCGGTGAGGCGGATCAAATCGGCGTGGGTTTTCAGCCCGCTTTCTCCGACGACGACGCGATCCGCGGGGACGCGTGGGGCGAGTTGCTCGGTGGTGGCGATATCGGTCATCAAGGTCTTGAGATTGCGATTGTTTATGCCAATCATCCTGGTCTTGAGCCGCAGCGAGCGGTCGAGTTCGGCGGCGTCGTGCGACTCGACCAACACATCCATCCCGAGTCCCATTGCAATCGATTCGAGTTCGGCGGCCTGGGCGTCGGACAGCACCGCCATGATCAGCAGCACGCAATCGGCGCCCATCGCCCGGCTTTCGTGGATTTGCCATGGGTCGAGCATGAAATCCTTGCGCAAGGCCGGGAGGGTGCAGCCGGCGCGGGCGGCAGCCAGATCGGCCTCGGTGCCGTGGAAATAGGGCAGATCGGTCAACACCGACAGGCAGGCGGGGCCCCCGGACTGGTAGGCGGCGGCCAATTCGCCTGCGTCGAAATTGGGCCGGATTGCCCCGCCAGACGGCGAGGCGCGTTTTATTTCAGTGATCAGGCCCATGCCGCCGGCCGCGATCTTGCGACCCAACGAGGCGGCAAATCCGCGTGCCGGCGGCAGGGCGGCAATTCGCTTATCCAGCGCCGCGTGTGACAGCCCCAGCTTGCGGCGGGCGGTCTCGTTGACAGTATCGGCACAAATCCGCGCCAGAACATCGGGGATTTCGGTCATGCGGTGGCCTTGCGCAATGCGTCGAGTGAAGCCAAAGACGCTCCGGAATCGATTGATTTCACTGCAATTTCGATGCCATCGCGAAGATTTTCGACCCTTCCCGCGACAATCAGCGCGCCGGCGGCGTTCAACAATACGGTGTCGCGATAGCCGCCCTTTGGGCCCTCCAGCACGGCTTTCAGCGCGGCAGCGTTGTGGGCCGCATCGCCGCCCATAATGGTCGAAATCGGCGACACCGGCAGGCCGGCGTCTTCCGGATGCACCACGAATTCGCGAATTTCGCCATTGGCCAGTGCCGCGATCTGGTTGGGGCCGGCGACCGATAGTTCATCCAACCCCTGGCCGTGGACGATCCAGGCATCGGTGCTGCCCAGGCGTTGCAATGCTTCGGCCATCGCGCGGTTCCAACTTGGGTCGAACACGCCGGTCAATTGCCGTGTCACCGAGGCGGGATTGGCGAGCGGGCCGAGCAGGTTGAAAATGGTGCGGGTGCCAAGCTCCACCCGTGGTCCGGCGGCGTGGCGCAAAGCGGCGTGGTGGCGGGGCGCGAACATGAAGGCGCAACCAGCCGCCGCCATGATCGCCGGCAAGCGGTCCAGCGGCACATCGACGTTGACCCCGAGGGCGGTCAGCACATCGGCCGCGCCGGTTTTCGAGCTTAGCGCGCGGTTGCCATGCTTGGCGACGACAACCCCGCAACCAGCGATCACAAAGGTGACGGCGGTGGAGATGTTGAGGCTGCCCGACGCGTCGCCACCGGTGCCGACGACATCAATCGCACCTTCGGGAGCGACAACCCTTGTCATCCGCGCCCGCATCGCACGGACCGCGCCGGCGAGTTCGGCGACGGTTTCGCCCCGCACCCGCATCGCCATGACCAGCCCGGCGATCTGGGCGGGGGTGGCTTCGCCGGCCATGATGACGCCGAATGCGACTTCGGCTTCAGCTTCGCTCAGGGTTTCACCGGCGGCGACTTTGGCGAGCGTCGGGCGCAGATTTCCGCTCATCGTTAGGCCGCTTTCGCAGGGGCGTTCTGGCCGCGGGCGAGTGCAAGGAAATTCGCCAACATCTGGTGGCCATGCTCGCTGGCGATGCTTTCCGGATGGAACTGCACCCCCCAGACCGGCATGGTGCGATGGGCGAGGCCCATGATCAGCCCATCCTCGGATTCTGATGTGATTTCAAGGCAATCCGGCAGTGTGCTGCGATCGACAATCAGGCTGTGGTAGCGGGTGACCGACACCGGATCGGGGATTCCGGCGAAAATACCGTCCCCGTGGTGGTGGATCGGGCGGACCTTGCCGTGCATCGGCGCCGGGGCACGGATCACATCGCCGCCAAAGGCCTGGCCGATTGCCTGGTGGCCAAGGCAGACGCCAAGGATCGGGATGCGGCCGGCGGCGGCGGCGATTAGGTCGAGGCAAATTCCGGCCTCGGCGGGCGTGCAGGGGCCGGGGGACAGCACGATGGCTTCCGGTGCCATGGCAATGGCCTGTTCGACGGTGATGGCATCGTTGCGACGGACATCGCAGCGCGCACCGAGGTCGCCTAAATAATGCACCAGGTTGAAGGTGAAACTGTCGTAATTGTCGATCAGCAAAATCATGCCGCTATCCTGCGTAGCCTGTGTTTGTGGGTCAATTCGCCGCATACCATAGGCGGGTGATTCACGTTCTTGGCAAGGGCCAGGAACGATCACACGCTGAGGGTGCGCCGAACCGCGTCCTGCCAGCCGGCATAGAGGGTTTCGCGCCTGTTTGCATCCATGGCCGGCACAAACCGGCGTTGCAACGCCCAGCTTTTGCCGAATTCGGCCGGCGCGGGGCAAACGCCCTGGCCGTACCCCGCGAGGTAGGCCGCCCCCAACGCGGTGGTTTCCAGCACGGCCGGGCGATCGACCGGAGCTGCCAGCATGTCGGCGAGGAACTGCATGGTCCAATCCGACGCCACCATGCCGCCATCAACCCGCAGCACCGGGGACGCCGTGCCCCCCCAATCAGCCTGCATCGCGGCGATCAGGTC
>JACMOQ010000532.1 GCA_014377905.1 Acetobacteraceae bacterium
CAAATTCGTCTACAGCTTCGGCGCCGGCCATAATGAAGGCCGCGCGGACATGCGCAATCTGCTTGGCGGCAAGGGCGCAAACCTTGCTGAAATGGCCTCGATCGGTCTGCCGGTGCCACCCGGTTTCACCATCACCACCGAACTTTGCACCGCTTTCTACGACAACGGGCGGACCTACCCGGGCGAACTTGAGGGCCAGGTGCAGGCAGCGCTCGGGCTGATCGAAGATGCGGTCGGGCTGAAATTTGGCGACAAGGTCCACCCGCTGCTGGTGTCCGTCCGATCTGGCGCGCGGGTTTCGATGCCGGGGATGATGGATACTGTGCTGAACCTCGGGCTGAATGACGAAACCGTGCTTGGCCTCCAAGCCGCCTCCGGCGATGCGCGCTTTGCCTGGGACAGCTATCGCCGCTTCATCCAAATGTATGGCAGCGTGGTGTTGGGCGTTGAACATCATCACTTTGAAGACATTATCGAAACCGCCAAGCTCGATGCCGATGTGACCGAGGATACTGCGCTTACCCCGGACCATTGGCGTGCGGTGGTGGCTGAGTACAAGGACATGGTTGCGCGCGAAACCGGCGCGCCATTCCCGATGGACCCGAAGGCGCAATTATGGGGCGCAGTCGGCGCGGTGTTCGGCAGTTGGGAAAACCCGCGCGCCAACACCTATCGCCGCCTGCATGACATCCCGGCGAACTGGGGCACCGCGGTCAATGTCCAGGCCATGGTGTTTGGTAACATGGGCGCCGATTGCGCCACCGGCGTGTGCTTCACCCGCGATCCATCGACCGGGGAAAACATTTTCTACGGCGAATATCTGGTCAACGCGCAGGGCGAGGATGTCGTCGCCGGCATCCGCACGCCCCAGCCAATGGCCGCTGCCCGGTCCAAGCCCGGCGAACATCCGATGGAAACCGCGATGCCGGCCGCCTATAACGAGCTGATGGCGATCCGCGCCACGCTCGAAGGCCATTACAAGGACATGCAGGATATCGAGTTCACGGTGCAGACCGGCAAGCTCTATATGCTGCAAACCCGCAACGGCAAGCGCACCGCCGCCGCCAGCATGCGCATCGCTGTCGATATGGCCCGCGAAGGCCTGATCGACCGGAATGAAGCGATCATGCGGGTTAATCCCGCCGCCTTGGACCAGCTGCTGCACCCAACGCTTGACCCCAAAGCCCCGCGCAATCTCATTGCCAAGGGTCTGCCGGCCAGTCCCGGGGCTGCCTGCGGCGCGGTTGTTTTCAACGCCGATGAGGCTGAGGCGCGCGCCACCAAAGGCGAGGCGGGGATCCTGGTGCGGATCGAAACCAGCCCCGAAGACATCCACGGCATGCACGCCGCGCGTGGCATCCTGACCACCCGCGGCGGCATGACCAGCCATGCGGCAGTGGTTGCCCGCGGCATGGGCCGGCCCTGCGTCGCCGGCGCCGGCGGCGTGTCGGTCGATTACAACGCGCAAACCCTGATTGCGTCAGGCAAAACCGTGCGCGCAGGTGAAATCATTACGCTAGATGGCGCAACGGGTGAGGTTTTCCTTGGCAGCGTTGCGATGGTTGAGCCCGCAATGTCGGATGATTTCGCCACCTTGATGGGCTGGGCGGACAGCATTCGCCGGATGAAGGTCCGTGCCAACGCCGAAACCCCACTCGATGCCGATACCGCCCGCAAATTCGGCGCGGAAGGCATTGGATTGTGCCGGACCGAGCACATGTTCTTCGATCCGGCGCGGATCAGCGCGGTGCGCCAGATGATCATGGCATCTGATGAACGCGGCCGGCGCGCGGCGCTGGCGAAAATCCTGCCCTATCAGCGCCAGGATTTCACCGAATTATTCCGCATCATGGCGGGTCTGCCGGTGACCATTCGCCTGCTCGACCCGCCGCTGCATGAATTCCTGCCACACACCGATGCCGAGTTGGGCGATATTGCCGAAGCAGTGGGCAGTGACCTGGCGACCATGCGCCGGCGCGCGGCGGAACTGGCGGAAGCCAATCCGATGCTCGGCCATCGCGGCTGCCGGTTGGGGATTTCCTACCCGGAAATTTACGAAATGCAGGCGCGCGCGATTTTTGAGGGCGCGATTGCCATCGCTCGGGAAACCGGCAACGCGCCGGTGCCGGAAATCATGATCCCGCTGGTGGGGATGAGGAAAGAACTCGAAATCACCCGCGCCCAGATCGAGAAAGTCGCCGCCGAGGTCTTTGCCGAGGCCGGGATGTCGATCAAATACAGTATTGGCACCATGATCGAACTGCCCCGCGCTTGCATTTTGGCTGACAAAATCG
>JACMOQ010000533.1 GCA_014377905.1 Acetobacteraceae bacterium
CCCGGCCAATACCAGCGCCAGCAACCCCGCCATCAGCCACAAAGCCGGTGCAAATCCGGCGCATTGCAGCAACACCCCACCGACAAAGAATCCGGCGCCTTTGACCGCATTCTTGGACCGGGTGAACCAGGCGACCCAGCGGAATAACTGCCCCGATCCACCCGCCGAACTCGCCTTGATCGCCGATTTCGACGCAGTCTTGGTGATGTCCTTGGCAATGCCCGCAACCCCTTGCGCGGCCACCACCCAAGCAACCGAGGCCGCCGCGCCCCAGTTCGGGTTCAGTGCTGACAGCATCAACAGCCCGGCGATTTGCAACCCCAGCCCGATCGCCAGCATGCGGGGAATGCCGAAGCGCGACGCCAGCCAGCCGCCGCCAAGATTGGCGAAAATGCCGGCGGTTTCATAAAGCAGGAACAGCATGGCGAGGGTGAACGGCGTGTAGCCAAGCTGGTAGAAATGCAGCAACACCAGCATCCGCAACGCGCCGTCGGTCAGGGTGAAACCCCAATACGACGCCGTCACAACGGCATAGTTACGGACGGCCGACATCAAAAGCCGCGCTCGGCAACGATGGTGGCGAGATCGACCATCCGGCAGGCATAACCCATCTCGTTATCGTACCATGCGTAGATTTTCAGCAACGTTCCGTCGGTCACCAGGGTGCAAGCGGCATCGACAATAGCGCTTCTTGTGTCGTTGGCGTAGTCGGCGGACACCAGCGGCCGATCCTCAATGCCAAGAATACCCGCCAGCGGCCCGGCGGCGGCGGCGCGGAACAGATCATTGACCTCATTGGCGCTGGTCGGGCGCGCCATCTCGAAGACGCAATCGGTGAGCGACGCATTCAGCACCGGCGCCCGCACTGCGTGGCCGTCGAGCCGGCCTTTCAACTCCGGATAGATCAGTGCGATGGCTGTGGCGCTGCCAGTGGTGGTTGGCTGCAAGGACAGCATTGCCGACCGCGCCCGCCGCAGATCGCGATGCGGGGCATCAACCACGACATTGGTGTTGGTCGGGTCGTGGATGGTGGTAATCTGGCCGTGTCGGATACCGATCGCCTCGTGCACCACCTTCACCACCGGGGCGAGGCAGTTGGTGGTGCAGGATGCCGCAGTCAGCAGGCGTTGTTCGCCAGTATAAAGCCGGTCATTGACGCCGACGACGATGTTGAGCGCGGTGGCGTCCTTGACTGGGGCGGCGACGATCACCCGCTTTACCCCGCGGTCGAAATAGCCCTGCAGCGCCGCCGGGGTCAGAAACTTGCCGGTGCATTCAAGCACGACATCGCAGCCCAGATCGCCCCATCGGACATCGCCCGGAGCCGCTGCTTCAGTGAACCCCATGCGCTGGCCGCCAATGACAATATGGCCGCCATCAACCCCGATCCGGTCCCGCCAGCGGCCATGAATACTGTCGAATTCGAGCAAATGCGCGGTTGCCGCGATCCCGCCCCTTAGTTCGTTGAGATGCACCACATCAAGCCGATTGGCGGCCCGCGGGTCGTCATCCGGACGGAATGCCCCGCCCAACGCGGCCCGCAAAGCCAGTCGCCCGA
>JACMOQ010000534.1 GCA_014377905.1 Acetobacteraceae bacterium
ATCGAGCCGGCTGATATCGTGCAAATGATGAAGCTGCTCGACCAGGTCGATGCCGATCCGGCGATGCGGGTGCTGGTGTTTACCGGGTCGGGCAAGTCCTTCAGTTCCGGCTTTCATATCGGCGAAATCGGCGGCGGCAGCGGCGAGGGCGCGCCGGGCTTTGAGGAACTCACCGACCGGGTCGAAGCAGTGCGGGTGCCGACGATCGCGGCGCTGCATGGCGGCGTCTATGGCGGCTCGACCGATCTGTCGCTCGCCTGCGATTTCCGCATTGGCGTGACCGGGATGGGGATGTTCATGCCCGCCGCCCAGCTTGGGCTGCATTATTACCCCAACGGCATGCGGCGTTATATCAGCCGGCTTGGGCTGGATGCGGCCAAACGGTTGTTTCTGACCGCCGAACGCCTCGAAGCCGAGGAATTATTCCGCATCGGGTTCCTGACTGAACTGGTTGAACCGGAAAATCTGATCCTGCGGGTGGATACGCTGGCCGCCACGCTTGCCGCTAACGCGCCGCTGGCGGTGCAGGGCATGAAGCGCGCGCTGAACGCGATTGCGCGTGGCGATGCCGATTTCGCCGAGATCGCGGCTGCGGCGGGATCGGTGCGGCTGTCGCAGGATTTGAAGGAGGGCCAGCGCGCCTGGGCGGAAAAGCGCTTGCCGCGGTTTGAGGGGCGTTAGAGCGTAGTCACAATCGTCCTTATCCGATCAAATGATGCGCTAACCTGGTATTGTCTGATCCATCGTGAGCGCCGGCATGCAGGTGTTGGGCGGGCCAACTACGCGCGCAGGGATGCCGACGACCGTGGTGTAGGGCGCCACTGACGACAGCACGACGCTGCCCGCGCCGATCTTGGCGCCTTCACCGATTTCGATGTTGCCAAGGATTTTGGCGCCCGCGCCGATCAGCACGCCGCGCCGCACTTTGGGGTGGCGGTCGCCGCCTTCCTTGCCGGTGCCGCCAAGCGTCACCTCGTGCAGCATGGACACGTCGTCTTCCACCACCGCGGTTTCACCGATGACCACAGCGGTTGCGTGATCGATGAGGATGCGGCGGCCAAGCTGGGCGGCGGGATGGAAATCCACCGCAAAGACTTCCGACATCCGGCTTTGTACCAGCCGCGCGAGGTGCTGGCGACCGTTGCTCCACAACCAATGCGACACCCGATGCGCCTGGACAGCATGGAAGCCTTTGAAATACAGGAACGGGGTCAGCAGGTCGGGGCAGGCTGGGTCGCGGTCGCGGATTGCCACCAGATCCTCGGCGGCAGCTTCAACCAAGCCGGGATCGGCTTCCATCGCGTCGGCAACCATCGCGGCGAGGCAATCGGCGCCGAGGTCGTCACTGGCGAGCTTCTGTGCGAGCCGATGCGCCAGCGCGTCAGCGAGGCCCATATGCGGCAATAATGCGCGTTCGATGGTGCGGGTCAGCATCGGTTCACGCCGCATCACCCGTCGGCCTTCATCGGTCAGGGTTGCCCAGACGTCGGAGGCCGGTTCAAGCCGGCGCGAGCGATGGGCGAGGGATGCGGTCAGGTCTTCGCAGCCGAGATTGGACATTATCAGTCTCCCTCCGCCCGGCTAAACGTGAAAACTTTCCCCGCAGCCACAGCGGCCTTTTTCGTTCGGGTTGGTGAAACTGAAGCCGGCCGACAGGGCCTTGGTTTCGTAATCCATGATTGAACCAATCAGAAACAAGGTGGCCTTGCGGTCAACCAGGACCGTGACACCGTTATTGGTCACCGCTTCATCGGTGTCCGCCGGCGCATCGGCCCAGCTCATGTCGTACGACATGCCTGAACAGCCCTTGGTGGACACCGCAATGCGCAGCAGTTTTCCTTCCTGGCCATGTGCGTAAAGCCCGCGCAGGCGTGCGGCGGCGGCGTCACTGACTTGCATCAAGGGCGGCAATGCGCGGCGCGGGCGGGTCGGGGTCAGGGTTGCGGACATTTTTTCACCCTCAAAACATGTTCAGCGCAAGGCGGGCATCTTCGGTCATGCGGCTTTGGTCCCAGGGCGGGTCCCAGACGACTTCCACATCACATGATGTCACGCCAGGCACCATCAAGATGGCATCGCGTATTTGCTCCGGCAATTCCTGCGCCGACGGGCAGGCTGGGGCGGTGAGAGTCATTTCCACCTTCACCGCGCCATCGTCGGTCTGGTCGATGGCGTAAATCAGCCCGAGTTCATAGATGTTGACCGGGATTTCCGGGTCATAAACGCTGGCGCAGGCGGCAATCAACTGGTCCTCGGTCGGCTTGGGGGCAATTTCGCCATCCGGCGTCCAGCTCCCTGATGTGTCGTTCATGTGGACCCTCCCTCGCTGCTGACGCTTGCGGTTGTGCCATCCAGTGCGGCAATCAGCGCGTGCCACGGCAAGGTCGCGCACTTGATCCGTGATTTGTATTTATGCACCGCCGACAGCGGTTGCAGCGGCTGCAGTGCTTTGGCGCAGTCGGCGCAGATCCCGGTTTCAACCATTTGGCGGAACGAGGAAAACAGCGCCCTGGTGGCAGCCGGGCTATGTCCGGCAACCGCTTCGACCATCAGATCGGCGGACACTACGCTGATTTCGCAGCCGCGCGCTTTGTAACCGGTTTCGGCGATCACGCCGCTCTCAGCGAGTTTGACCCACACCTCAACCCGATCTCCGCACATCGGGTTGTCACCCTTGGCGGTGGCATCGTAGTCCGCAAGCGCGCGCATATGCAGCGGCTTACGCCCGCGTTCGAGGATGGTCTTGTTGTAAAGATCGCGCACGCCATCGAACATCAGGTGAAGAACTCCCTGATTTTCTCCAGCGTGTCGGCCAACGCGTCGATTTCGCCGGGCGTGGTGTAGATGCCGAAACTGGCGCGCGCGGTGCTGTCAACGCCAAGGCGGCGCATCAGTGGTTCCGCGCAGTGATGCCCGGCCCGCACCGCGATGCCCTGGCGATCGAGCAAGGTTGCCACATCATGGGGATGGGCGCCGGCGAGGGTGAAGGAAATCACCCCGCCGCGATCCTGGGCGCGGCCGAGGATGGTGAGGCCCTCGACATTGCCGAGGCGTGCCAGCGCGTGATCAGTGAGGGCGGCTTCATGGGCGGCAATCGCGTCATAACCGACGGCCTGGACGTAATCGATGGCAGCCTTGAGGCCGATGCCTTCGATGATTGCCGGGGTGCCGGCTTCGAACTTATGCGGCACTTCGGCCCATTTGCTGGCCTCGAAACTAACCGACGAAATCATATCGCCACCGCCCATGAACGGCGGCATCGCGTTGAGCAGCTCACGCTTCCCCCACAACACCCCGATGCCGGTTGGGCCATAAAGCTTGTGCCCGGTGAAGCAGTAGAAATCCGCGCCAAGGGCCTGGACATCGATGCGCCGATGCACAATCGCCTGGCTGCCGTCGAACATCACTTTCGCGCCGTGCGCATGGGATATTTGGCAAATCCGCTCGGCCGGAGTGTAGGTGCCCAACACGTTTGACATATGGGTGATGGACACGAGGCCAACGCGGCCGTCCGACAGCAACGCTTCGAAGGCGTTCAGGTCCAATTCGCCGGCATCGGTGATCGGCGCGATGCGCAGTTCGATGCCATGCTGGTCGCGCAACATCTGCCACGGCACGATGTTGGAATGATGCTCCATTTCCGAAATCACCACCGCCTGGCCGGGTTTCATGATGCCGCGACCGTAGCTATGGGCAAGCAGATTAATTGCGCCGGTGCTGTTGCCGGTGAAGATGATCTCGTGGCGGTCATTTGCATTGATCAGGGTGGCGACGGCGTCGCGGGCTTGTTCGTAAGCTTCCGTCGTACGCTCGCTCATCCAATGCAGGCCGCGATGGATGTTGGCGTATTGATGTTCCATGGCATGAACCATGGCAGCGATCACCGGGCGCGGCTTTTGCGCCGAGGCGGCACTGTCGAGAAACACAAGTGGCTTGCCACGAATGGTTTCGCCGAGGATGGGGAAGTCAGCGCGGATGCGCGCAAGGTCGATCATATGACGTTCCTATCCCACCAGGAGGCGATCGCGTTTTCCATCGCGGCGCGACCTTCTTCATGGGCAATCGGATCGAGCGCTTCGGTCAGGAAGGCGCGCACCAGCATGGCACGGGCTTCGGGTTCGGGGATGCCGCGGGTGCGGAGATAAAACAGCTGGTCACCATCGAGTTCGCCGATGGTGGCGCCATGGCTGCATTTGACATCATCGGCGTAGATTTCGAGCTGCGGTTTGCAGTCCATTTCCGCGTCCGGTGACAGCAGCAGCGCCTGGTTCATCTGGTAGCCGTCGGTTTTCTGGGCGATGCGCAGCACTTCGATCTTGCCCTGGAACACGCCGCGTGACCGGCCGGACAGCACGTTTTTCACCGTCTGGCGGCTCGCGGTATTGGGCGCGGCATGCTGCACAACCGTGGTGAAATCCGCATGCTGATTGCCGCCGAGCAGTTGCGCGGCATTCAAATGCGCGCTGGCCTGTGGGCCGTTGAGGCTGGCATGGACTTCCATCCGGGCGAGGCGAGCACCGAGGGTCAGCGCGAAACTGTCATACGTGCCGCTGGCCGCAACATCGGCGTAAACCGTGGACAGGTGGAACGCCCCAAGCGCTTCCTGCTGCAAGCGCAGATGGGTGAGGGTCGCAGCTTCGGCGATAGTGGCCGACAGCACCGGGTTGTGGAGATAGACGCCGTCACCGAGTGTGAGGTCAAGCAAGGTCAGCTTCGCGCCCGCACCAAGGGTGACCGCATGATTGGGATGGAAACTGACATTGCCGCCGGTGCCGATGCTGACCAGCAGCAATGTGCCGGCATCATGGCCGGCGGGCACCTGGATGGCGATGCCGTCTTCGGAAAGCATGGTGTTGAGTGCGACAAGTTTTTCACGGTCGGGGCGGTTGGTGGCGCCGTAGGCAGGCGCGCCGGCGCGCGTCCCGGGTTCTATGTCGGACAGGTCAGCGCGGAAGCGACCATCGACGAAGATCAAGCGCGGCGCGGCGATTTTGGGGAGGCGGGCAAGCGCGGCGCTGACGTCGCTGTGGCCATGCGGGGCGCTGGTGAACTGCACATCGGTGACCGGGCGCAGCAAGCTGTAGCGCCAGTCTTCCTCACGCGGGCCGGGCAGGCCGTTACGGGCGAATAACCCGGCGGCTTCGGATTGTTGCACCGACCCGTTGGCGGCGTAGCGCGCCAGGAAGGCTTGGGCGCCAGCTTGCAACTGGCTCCCCGGAGCTAGCGCGTTCATGCCGCTTCCGCCACGATCGCCGCATAGCCATGCGCTTCCAACTGATGCGCGAGTTCCGGCCCGCCGGAGCGGATGATCCGCCCGCTGGCCAGCACATGCACGCGGTCCGGCACAATATAATCCAGCAGGCGCTGATAATGGGTGATGACGAGGGCGGAGAAATTCGGCCCACGCAGCGCGTTCACCCCGTCGGCGACGATTTTCAGCGCATCGATATCAAGACCTGAATCGGTTTCATCCAGGATCGCGAGCCGTGGCCGCAGCACGGCCATTTGTAAAACTTCATTTCGCTTTTTTTCGCCGCCAGAGAACCCGACATTGACGTTGCGTTTGAGCATGTCATCCGGCATCGACAGGCGTTTGGCCTCGGCGCGCGACAGTTTCAGAAAGGCAACCGCATCAAGCTCGGCCTCGCCACGGGCACGGCGTTGCGCGTTGAGCGCGGTGCGGAGAAAATTTGCATTGTTTACGCCCGGCAGTTCAACCGGATACTGAAACGCGAGGAACAACCCGGCCGCGGCGCGGGCTTCCGGTTCCATGTCGAGCAGATCGGCGCCATCGAACGTCGCGGTGCCGCCCGTAACATCGTAACCTTCGCGGCCCGACAGCACGTAAGACAAGGTGGATTTGCCCGACCCGTTGGGGCCCATGATGGCGTGAATTTCGCCGTCGGGCACGACCAGATCAATCCCGTTGAGGATGGTCTTGTTGTCAATATTGGCAGTCAGATTCTTGATTTCGAGCATTGTCCGTACCTTAGCCCACCGAGCCTTCAAGGCTGATGGCGAGCAGTTTCTGGGCTTCGACGGCGAATTCCATCGGCAATTCCTTCAACACGTCCTTGCAGAACCCGTTGACGATCAGGCCGACCGCGTCTTCTTGCGACAGGCCGCGCTGGCGGCAGTAAAATAGTTGATCATCGGCGATCTTGCTGGTGGTGGCTTCATGTTCCAGCTTGGCCGTCGGGTTGCGGCTTTCGATATAGGGCACCGTATGCGCGCCACACTGGTCACCGATCAGCAGCGAGTCGCACTGGGTATGGTTGCGCGCACCATGGGCTTTCGGCAGCACCCGCACCAGGCCGCGATAGGTGTTGTTGGACTTTCCGGCGCTGATGCCCTTGGACACGATGGTGCTGCGGGTGTTGCGGCCAATATGGATCATCTTGGTGCCGGTATCGGCCTGCTGATGATTGGTGGTGACGGCAACCGAATAGAATTCGCCAACGCTGTCATCGCCTTGCAGGATGCAGGACGGGTATTTCCAGGTGATCGCCGAGCCGGTTTCGACCTGGGTCCAGGATATTTTGCTGCGCGCGCCGCGGCAGGCGCCGCGCTTGGTGACGAAGTTGTAAATGCCGCCCTTTCCGTTCGCGTCGCCCGGATACCAGTTTTGCACGGTGGAATATTTGATCTGGGCATCATCGAACACGATCAATTCGACCACTGCCGCATGCAACTGGTTTTCATCGCGCTGCGGTGCGGTGCAGCCTTCCAGATACGATACGTATGCGCCTTCTTCCGCAATGATAAGGGTGCGCTCGAACTGGCCGGTATTCCGCGCGTTGATACGGAAATAGGTCGACAATTCCATCGGGCAGCGCACCCCTTTGGGGATGTAGACGAAGCTGCCATCGGTGAAGACCGCCGAATTCAGCGCGGCGAAGTAATTGTCGCCGGCGGGCACGACGCTGCCGAGATATTTGCGCACCAGTTCCGGATGGTCGCGCACCGCTTCGCTGATCGGGCAGAAAATCACCCCGGATTTGGCAAGCGTCGACCGGAAGGTGGTGGCCACCGACACGCTGTCAAACACCGCATCGATCGCGATTGGCGGGCGTTCATCTTCCGCGCCTTCAACCCCCGCGAGGATCGCGCGTTCCCGCAACGGAATGCCAAGCCGTTCGTAGGTGCGGAGCAGTTCGGGATCGACCTCATCAAGGCTTTTCGGACCGGGCTTTTTCTTGGGCGCGGCGTAATAGTGCAGATCCTGATAGTCGATCGGCGGATGCTTGATTTTTGCCCAATCAGGTTCTTCGGTCTTGAGCCATGCGGCATAGGATTTCAGCCGCCAGTCGAGCAGCCAGGCCGGTTCGTCCTTGCGGGAGGAAATCAGCCGGATGATATCTTCGTTGAGGCCCTTGGGGGCCATGTCCATTTCGATGTCGGTGGAAAAACCCCATTTATAGCCGCCGTCAGTGACGGCTTGCACGGCATCGAGGGTTTCGGCAATTGCGGCCATGATCGTGGTTTCCTATTCAGCCGGTAGAGCGGCGAAGGCAGGCACGCGGAACGCATACGGGATCGACGCGCACCGCATATCGGCCAAGGTAATTGATCCCAGCGAGCGCTGGATTGCGTCGTTCACCAAATCCCAGCGTCCTTTGACCGCACACACACTTTGCACGTCGCAACTGCCGGTGCCGCCATCAACGCACGCGGTGAGCGCGATCGGGCCATCAATGGCGGTGATCACATCGGCGACTGAAATCGCATCCAGCCCGCGCCGCAGCCGATAGCCACCGCGCGCGCCACGCTGGGAGGTGACCATGTCCGCCGCCGCCAATGCCTTGAGCACCTTGGCAACCGTGGGTTCGGGCACGCCGGTAATGGCGGCAATGCCGGGGGAGGACTGCACCCGGTCATCGGTTGCAGGCTCGATTTCGGCGAGGCGGATGAGCACCACCACCGCATAGTCCGTCAGTTTCGAAAGCCGGAGCATCTTCGCTTCGTCCTAACCGGACCCCAATAGTCCTGATTGGGCAAATGGCCCATCGGGGTGGTTGCGTCAAGGGGTTGGGCATCGCCCCTTGGCAG
>JACMOQ010000535.1 GCA_014377905.1 Acetobacteraceae bacterium
CCGCCCCACAGCCCCAGAAACACCCCGGGCACCGTGTTGCCGTTCGACAACAACCATAACGACGCCGGGATCCAGATGAATGGCGCCCCGATCGGCAAGACCGACAGCCCGCCGCCGATCACGCCAAGCAATAACGGCCGAGGCACGCCCGCCATCCACAGCCCGAACACGGTCAGCAGCCCCTGCACCACCGCTGTCCCCAGGATCCCGTAAACCACCCCGCGCACGGTCGCCCCGGTCACCGTAATCAACCGGTCTGCCCGATCGCCGGCAATCCGTCGCAGCAGATTTTGCAGCTTGGCGGCAATCGTATCGCCCGATCCATAGATAAAGAACGCCACCACCAGCGCGAGCAAAAACTCCAACACACCGTTGGCGAGCCCCAACAGCAACCGCAACCCGAATTCAGCGGCAATGCCAAAATAAGGCCGGAAGAACGCCACCATCACCGAAAAATCATGCGCCCAGCTATCCCAAAGATCGCGCACGGTGACGCCAACCAGTGGGATGTTGGCCACCCAAGCGGGCGCCGGCGGCAGCCCCGCGATGATCGCGGCCTGAAGGCTGGTTTGGATTTCGCTCACGTCGTGCCCACCGCTCGGCGCCACCAGTGCCAGCGGCAGCAGCACCACCACTGCGGTAATCACCACCATCAGGGCCGCCGCCGCATTCCGCCCGATCCGGGCGCGCAGGGTGGTGAATACCGGCCAGGTGGTAAACGCCAGGATCGATGCCCACAGGATCGCCGAAAAGAACGGGTACAGCACCAACATGCTGCCAATGGCCACCCCGCCCAACAGCAACCCCATCAACACCCGCTCGGCCAGCATGCATCTATCCCCATAATTGGCGTGAACCTAGTGCGCGCCGCCGGATTGTCCACCATCGCGCCATCGCGCTAGGCTTGCCACCCACGGGAGTAGAACCGCCATGCCCAATCTGGCCGCCAATCTATCGATGATGTTTAATGAAGTGCCGTTCCTCGACCGCTTCGACGCGGCCGCGAAAGCCGGTTTCAAGGCGGTGGAATTTCTGTTCCCCTATGAACACCCCGCCGCCGTTTTGCGTGCCCGGCTTGATGCCGCCGGGCTGCAACAGGTGTTGTTCAACATGCCGCCGGGCGATTGGGCGGCCGGCGAACGCGGCCTCGCCTCCCTCCCAGGCCGCGCCCAGGAATTCCGCGACAACGTCAAGATCGCGCTCGATTATGCCGCAACCCTCGGCTGTCCGTTGATCCATTGCATGGCCGGCATCCCGCCCGCTGGCACGTCGCCAATTACTGCCGCGGCTTTGTTTGCAGCCAACCTTACCTGGGCCGGGGAGCAGGCCAAAACCGCCGGGGTGCGTCTGGCGATTGAGCCGATCAACCACCGCGACATGCAGGGCTATCACCTTAACACCATGGCCCAGGGGGCGGCGGTCGTGGATGCCATCGGGGTGGACCGCATCGGGCTCCAGTTCGATGTCTATCACTGCCAGACCACCGAGGGCGACATCACCAAGCGGCTGGAAAAATTCCTGCCGGTAGTCGCCCACATGCAAATCGCCGACGTGCCATTGCGAAACGAACCGGGCACCGGCGAAATTGGTTGGGAGTATGTTTTCCGTCGCATCGACGAACTCGGCTACACTGGCTGGGTCGGCTGCGAATATCGCCCCGCCGGCGACACCGTCGCCGGCCTCGGCTGGCGGCAGCGCTTCGGCGTCTGAACGCCAGTTTTCCACGAAAGGATTTACCGTTATGAAAATCGGATTTATCGGCCTCGGCATCATGGGGCGCCCCATGGCGCTGAACCTTCGCGCCGCCGGCCACGAAATGGTGGTGCCGGAACGCCACAGCCTGACCCAGGACATGCGCGCCGCCGCCGAGGTGGTGGCCGATGCGGCAGCGGTCGCCGAACGCAGCGACATCATCATCCTGATGGTGCCCGACACCCCCGATGTCGAACACGTCCTGTTCGGCGCACATGGCGTCGCTGAGGGTTTGTCGCAGGGCAAGCTCGTCATCGACATGTCATCGATTTCGCCGATTGCGACCAAAGACTTCGCCGCCCGCATCAACAAGCTCGGCTGCGATTTTCTCGATGCCCCGGTTTCGGGGGGCGAGGTCGGTGCCAAGCAGGCCAGCCTCACCATCATGGTTGGTGGCCCGGACGATGCGTTTGAACGCGCGCGGCCGTTGTTTGAAACCATGGGCAAGAACATCACCCATGTCGGCAGTGACAACGGGGCGGGGCAAACCTGCAAGGTCTGCAACCAGATCATCGTCGCCCTTAACATCCAGGCGGTCGCCGAAGCCCTGACCTTCGCCCGCAAGGCCGGCGCCGATCCGGCCAAAGTACGCCAAGCGCTGATGGGCGGGTTTGCGTCATCACGCATCCTCGAAGTGCACGCCGAGCGCATGATCAACCGGACCTTCAACCCCGGCTTTCGGGTGCGGTTGCATCAGAAAGACCTCAACCTCGCGCTGTCATCGGCCAAGGAAATGGGCATGGCGCTGCCCAATACCGCCATCGCCCAGCAGATGTTCTCGATCGTAGCAGCCCACGGCGGCGCCGAGCAGGACCATTCTGCCCTGGTGCAGGCAATCGAGTTAATGGCGAATTTGGCGGAATAGGCGCCGTCAGCCCGGCCTTCACCCGAAGTGCCGGGCTAAAAACGCTGAACGCAACGCCGACCGTAAAAAAAATGTGAACGCACTGCTGGTTTTTTAACACAGGTATTGAAATAACACTCATTCCCACCATCTCGGCGGTATGGTTTAATACTGAGACAAACGTAATACGACCGTGACAGCGTCTCGGCCGGCCAAGCCGCAAAGGGATCAGGGATGCGCTTCACCGAAATCGGCCAGCAACTGCGGGCCTACCGCCTCGAATCCGGCCTCCGCGCGGAAGAAATCGCCGCCCGGCTCGGCGTTTCCCGCGCGGCGCTTTATCGCTACGAAAAAGGCGAGGTGATCAAGCTCGACACCATCCAGCGCCTGGCTGAACTGCTCAAAATTTCCCCCCTATCGCTGCTCGGCATCGGCGTCGAGTATTATAATCGCCCGGTGGCGCTATTCGAACGCACCCGCCAGGCCGAAGAAACCGCAGACCAGATCCTGACCGTCGAAGGCCCGGTGACTTATATCACCAGCACTGACGCTTATGACGAAGCGCTCACCGCCGCGTTCGAGGAAGCTTCCGACCCTGCCGGCGCCGATCGATCGGCCGCCCGAGCAGCGGCCGAGCAGGTGCTCGGCATCCTGGCCGCCCGCAAGCGCATGTATGGCATCCGCCGCCCCAGCATCATCGCGATGATCCCGGCCAGCCGGCTGCGCCGCTTCCTCCAAGCCGGCATCGCGCCCGGTGTGGTGCTGTCCGAACGCACCCGCCGGATGTGCCGCGAGGTCGCCGCCAACGAGGTCGAAAACATTGCCAAGATGATGGAGGCCGAACCGATGGGACTTCAATTTGGCCTGCTGCCGATCGCCCAGCCGACCGGCGCCTTCGCCATCATCCGCGCGCGCGATCGCGCCACCTTGATGGTTAACGCCTTCCCGGCCGATACCTACCCATCCGCCGCCCCCGGCGTTGCCATGATCACCGCCGCCGATGAGGCCATCGCCGCCCATCAGCGGGTTGCTGAATCCTATTGGCGCGATGCGGTCAAAGGCGCCGCCGCTGCCGAAGCCTTGCGCAAATTAATCGCCGAAAGCCGGGCCGCATGAGCGACGATCCCTGTCCGCTTGAACGCGCCGCCCACAACATCAAATGTCTGGTGCTGAAGACCGCGCTTCTTAAAAAGGTCTGACCCTGGGCAAGGGCCACGCGGCACTCTATCGTTCATCCAACTCACCGGAGGATGCATGACCGAACGCCTGTTTCTCGACCACACTGCTTTGCGTGAAACCACCGCCACGGTCATCGCCAGCGATGCGCCCGGTATCATGCTTGACCGCACGATTTTCTACGCCCGCTCCGGCGGCCAACCCGGGGACCTGGGTGAAATCCTTTGGGACGGCGGAGCGTGTTCGGTGATCGACACCATCAAGGGTGAAGGCGACGCCATTGTCCATGTCCCGGCGCCGGACGCCGCCCTGCCGCCCGCCGGCACGACCGTCACGCTGCGGCTTGACTGGGCGCGCCGCGAAACCCTGATGCGGATGCACAGCGCGCTCCATTTGCTCTGCGTCGTGCTGCCGGGCGCATCGGTCACCGGCGGGTCAATCGGCGTGGAAAAATCCCGCCTCGACTTTGACCTGTCCGCCCCGCCGCCGAAGGATGAGATCGAAGCCGGGTTGAACGCGTTGGTCGCAGCCGATCATCCCATATCCGCAAGCTGGGTCGATAGTTCAGTCCTCGATACCAACCCCGAACTGGTGCGCACCTTATCGGTCAAGCCGCCCCGCGGCGCCGGCTTGGTGCGCCTAGTGCGGATCGGCGCGGACGCGGTCCCGGTTGATCTGCAACCCTGCGGCGGCACCCATGTTGCGCGCACCGGCTTGATCGGGCGGCTGGTGGTCGGCAAGATCGAAAACAAGGGTAAACAGAACCGGCGGATCACCATCACGCTCGGCTGAACGATAAAAGGAAACGCCGCAGTGCAATCGCTGGTCTCAACCGCCTGGCTCGCCGACCATCTCGCCGACGCCGATCTGGTGATTTTTGACGCGACCAAATATTTGCCGAATGAGGGTCGCGATGGGCTCACCGAATTCCGCCTCGGGCATATTCCCGGCGCGCGGTTCTTCGATATCGACGATATCGCCGATGCCGATACCGACCTGCCGCATATGGTGCCCACCCCCGGCCGTTTCGCCCGCAAGCTTTCCACGCTCGGCGTCGACAACACCACGACGGTGATATTTTACGACCAGAAGGGCCTTGCCTCCGCGGCACGCGGCTGGTGGATGATGGGTCTGTTCGGCCATGACCGCACCGCCGTGCTCGATGGCGGGCTGCCGAAATGGCGCGCCGAGGGCCTTAAGACCGCAACTGGGGCACCATTGGTCGCAACCCCGGCCGATTTCCGCCCCGACTGGCGCCCAACCCGGGTGCGCGGTGTCGGCGACATGCTGGCCAATGTCGGGTCGCGGCAGGAACTGGTGCTCGATGCCCGCGCCGCCGGGCGGTTTACGGGCGCGGTGCCGGAACCGCGCGCCGGCATGCGGTCGGGCCACATTCCGGGCAGTGCCAATCTGCCCTACACCGAATTGCTCGCGCCCGATCAGACCATGCTGCCGCCGGATGCGTTGCGCGCCCGGCTTGCCGCCGCCGGGGTCAATGGCAGCCGCCCTGTTGTCACCAGTTGCGGCAGCGGCGTCACCGCCACCATCCTGACGCTCGCCATGGTTCAAGCCGGGTTGCCGATCGGCGCGGTTTATGACGGGTCGTGGACCGAATGGGGCGGTCGCCCCGATACCCCGATCGCCACCTGAACCGGCGCAAGCTTCGGATGGCGCGGGATGCACCCAGCCCTGAAAATGCCGTGATGGAAACCGACCTTGATGCCCAAGGATGGGCAATACTGCCCAGCCTGCTGACCCAAGACCAATGTGCCGCGCTGGTCGGGCTTTATGACGCGCCCGATCTTTTCCGCAGCCGGGTTGTCATGGCCCGCCACGGCTTCGGTCGTGGCGAGTATCGCTATTTCGACAATCCACTGCCGCCATTGGTCGCCGACCTTCGTGCGACGCTCTACCCCGCCTTCGCCCCCATCGCCAATCGCTGGTACGCGGCGATGGGCATGGCGCCGCGCTTCCCCATTTCCCATGCCGAATTTATCGCCCGTTGCCATGCCGACGGCCAGACCAAACCTACGCCGTTGCTGCTGAAATATGATGCCGGCGACTATAACTGCCTGCATCAGGATTTGTACGGCGCGCATGTCTTCCCGCTCCAGGTGGCCATCCTGCTCAACGCGCCTGGCGAAGATTTTGAAGGTGGCGAATTCGTCCTGACCGAACAACGCCCGCGCATGCAGTCGCGCGTCGCCGTGGTGCCGCTGCGCCAAGGCGACGCGGTGGTCTTCGCGGTCAATCAGCGCCCGGTTCAAGGCACGCGCGGGACCTATCGGGTCAATCTGCGCCACGGGGTCAGCGTGATACGCAGCGGCCATCGCCACACGCTGGGTATCATTTTCCACGACGCTGCCTGACAGGCTATGATACGCAACAACCGTCAGGAAATAACGATGGCTTTCGTCTGCAATATCCCCGCCATCCCCACCACCCAACGCGATGACGACAATGTTCGCATCACCCGCTGGGATTTCGAACCAGGTGCTGTCACTGGCTGGCATACCCACGCATGGCCCTATTTCGTCATCCTGCTGACCGACGGCATCCTGCGTGTCCATAACGGCACTGACATCATCGACACCAAACTCACCGCCGGGCAGGCCTACAACCGCGTCGCCGGCACCGAACATGATGTGATGAACGCGTCCGACCATCCGCTGGCGTTCGTGGAAATTGAGATCAAACGCCCCGAGGCATTGCTTGCCGGCGTTGCGCCAACCAGCTAGGCTCTGCGCAGGCAATGCGCATGAGGATTTCGCCATGTCCGACCTATTGGAACGCCCCGCGTCGAACCGCCGCAAACCCGTCAATTTGTCGCTTGACGAAAAACTGGTGGCGCGCGCCCGCCGGGTCAC
>JACMOQ010000067.1 GCA_014377905.1 Acetobacteraceae bacterium
GCCACACCCGGCAGGGTCTTACCTTCAAGCCACTCCAGAAACGCCCCGCCCGCCGACGATACGTAGCTCAACTGATCAATCACCCCGGCCTGACGCAGCGCGGATACCGTATCGCCACCACCGCCAACACTGCGCAATTTGCCGGTAACCGTCGCTGCCGCCACCGCCTTGGCCAACGCGGTCGTCGCCGCATCGAATGGCGGGATTTCGAACGCGCCGATCGGGCCGTTCCATACCACGGTTCTAACCGACCCGAGCCGCGCCACCAGCCCCGCCACGGTTTGCGGGCCGACATCGAGGATCATCGCGTCCGCCGGAATCGCGCCGACCGGCACGACTTTTGTCGCCGTATTGGCCTTGAACTCGGCCGCTGTCACCGCATCCACCGGCAGCACGATCTCGCACCCGGCGGCTTTCGCCTTGGCGACGATTTCCAGCGCGGTTGCGCGCATCTCGGCTTCCTGCAGCGACTTGCCGACCGCCACGCCCTCGGCCGCCAGGAACGTGTTGGCCATCGCGCCGCCGATCACCAGCAGATCGACCTTGGTCACCAGATTGCCGAGCAGTTCCAACTTTGAAGACACTTTCGCGCCCCCGACAATCGCCATCACCGGGCGTTCCGGGTGTTCCAAAGCGAGCGTCAGCGCCTCCAACTCCGCCTGCATCAGCCGCCCGGCATAGGATGGCAGCAGATGCGCCACGCCTTCGGTGCTGGCGTGCGCGCGATGGGCGGCGGAAAACGCGTCATTAACAAAAATGTCGGCCAAACCCGCCAGCGCCTTGGCGAAAATCGGATCGTTGGCTTCTTCCCCGGCATGAAAGCGGGTGTTTTCCAGCACCGCGATATCGCCGTTGCCGAGCGCGTCGATCGCCTGCTCTGCCGGGATGCCAATGCAATCCTCGGCGAAGCGCACCTTGCGGCCCAATACCTTGCCGAGTGCGGTCGCAATCGGCGCCAGCGACATTTCCGGCACGCGCTTGCCTTTCGGCCGATCGAAATGGCTGCACACGATCACCCGCGCGCCTTTGTCCGACAATTCCCGGATCCTCGGGCACAGCCGCTCGATCCGGGTCAGGTCGGTGATATGGCCGTCCCGCACCGGGACATTGAGGTCGGCACGCACAAGCACGCGCTTGCCCGTGACATCCACGCCATCCAGGGTGCGGAACGCCATGATCAGAGGCTCCCGAACAGGGCGGCGGTGTCGGACATGCGGTTCGAGAAACCCCATTCATTGTCGTACCACGTCATCACCCGCGCCATTTGGCCATCGACAACCGCGGTCTGCGTCGCGTCAAACGTTGACGATGCCGGATTGTGGTTGAAATCGATGCTGACCAGCGGTTCGGTGTTGTAGGCCAGGATGCCCTTCAGCGGCCCGGCTTCGCTCGCGGCCTTCATCACCGCGTTGATCTCATCCTTGGTGGCATGCTTGGCGAGGTTGACGTCAAGCGACACCAGCGACACGTTCGGCGTCGGGATGCGGATCGAGCTGCCGTCAAGCTTGCCCTTCAGTTCCGGCATCACCAGGCCCATCGCACGGGCGGCGCCAGTGCTGGTCGGGATTGCCGAGACAGCCGCCGCACGGGCGCGATGCAGGTCCTTGTGCAGGGTGTCGACGGTGTTCTGATCGCCGGTGTAGGCATGAATGGTCAGCATGTAGCCGCGCAAAATGCCGAAATTATCGTGCAAGACCTTGGCCACCGGCGCCAGACAGTTGGTGGTGCAGGAAGCATTGGAAATGATGGTCATGTCGCGGGTCAGGGTGCCGTGATTGACGCCATACACAATGGTCGCGTCCACATCATCCGCCGGCGCCGAAATCAACACCTTCCGCGCGCCCGAGGCGAGCAAAGCCGAAGCCGCCTTTTTCGAGGTGAAAATGCCAGTGCACTCAAGCGCCACATCGACTCCCTGATAGGGTACTTTGGACGGATCACGCTCCGCAGACACTGTAATCGGCCCGTAAATCCGGCCGTTATGGCGGATGGTGATGGTCTGGCCGGCCACCTCAACCTCACCCGGGAAGCGACCGTGGACGCTGTCATAGCGGAACAGGTGAGCGTTGGCCTCCACACTGCCGAGATCGTTGATCGCGACCGGCACAACATCGGTGCGGCCGCTTTCGATGATCGCGCGCAGAACCAGGCGACCGATGCGCCCGAACCCGTTGATGGCTACTTTGACGGCCATGTGGCTGTTTCCTTCCTGTGGATGATTAACCAAGCCGCTTTTTAACGGCGGCGACAATAGCGTCCGGCGTAATGCCGAAATGCTTATAGAGGTCCTGAAACGGCGCAGAGGCGCCAAAGCTGCTCATGCCGATAAATATTCCGTCCGGCCCCAACCAGCGATCCCACCCCATCGACACGCCGGCTTCAACCCCAACCCGCAGCACGGTGCCAAGCACCGATGCGCGGTAGCTTTCATCTTGCTGGGCAAACAGCTCCCAGCACGGCATCGACACAACAGTCGCGTTGATCCCTTCGGACGCCAGCGCCATGCGGGCATCCATCGCGGTCGCCACTTCGCTGCCGGTGGCGGGCAAGGTTACCTGGCGC
>JACMOQ010000536.1 GCA_014377905.1 Acetobacteraceae bacterium
GCGTTCGCGCACCGTCAGCCGGCCGCCATCGTGCTGGCGCTTGACCTTGTCGGCGCCGCCCATTTGTTGGGAGAAGGCGCGGCGGCGGTTGAGTTCATCAAGTTCGGGCTGCCAGGTCACGCGGGGTCCTCCAGGATTTTGCCGGAGTATCAACGCCAACGGCGCAGGTCGCAATCCGGCGTTTGGGACAGAGGCCAGCAATTCCCGAGTATAGTCACGTTGCGGGTTGGCGAAGACGTCGTCGGTACGCCCGGCTTCCACCACGCTGCCGTTGCGCATCACCGCGAGGTCATGGGAAATCAGCAGCAGCGCAAAGCCGCACTCGGTACGCAGCCGGACGAGCAGCGCCAACAACTGCGCCTGGACCGAGACATCGAGGCCGGAAACGATCTCATCAGCCACCAGCAGTTTCGGCACCAGGCACAAAGCCCGCCCGATATTGACCCGCTGGCGCTGCCCGCCGGATAGCTGTGGTGGCGCGCGGTCGGCAAGTTCCAGCGGCATGCCAAGGTCGGCGAGCATTTCCGCCGCCCGCACCCGGCGTTCGGCCAAGCCGATGCTCGCCGACACCAGCGCCTAGATCACGATCGCGCCAACCCGACGGCGTGGATTAAGCGCCGATTGCGGGTCCTGGAACACCATTTGCGCGGTGCGCAGCCGCAAGCGCCGCGCCGCCGCGTTCCAGCGCCCGACATCCTGGCCGGCGAGATGAATATCGCTGGTGGTCTTGTGTTCAAACCCCATCAGCAGGCACGCCAGGGTGGATTTGCCACTGCCGCTTTCGTCGACCACGCCAACGAACTCACCCGCTGCGATGGAAAAACTGACATCGCGCAACGCAATTGTTGGCTTGCGTCCAAACCGCCCTCGGAAGGTTTTGCCGAGTCCACGCACTGACACCAGCGTCTCGCCGGTCGCCGCGACCGGCACTGGCGCAAATTCCGACACCATAATTTGTCCATACGGGCAGCGCGGCGCGGAGTACCATGATTGCCCCACTCGGTGATGGACCCGTCTTGAAAATAGTTTAGGAGTGAAGTTTCGGCGTAAAGAATACGATTTTACCGTCGAGTTGGGGATAATGCCATGGCCGAACGTTCATTTGCCCGCGAAGTCCAGGACCTCCGGCTTGGCGCCGGAGATGAATTTCGTGGCGAGGGCATTCTGGCGGTCACCAAGGCCTTGCTGCAAAGCGGCGTCGGCTACGTGGCGGGCTATCAGGGTGCGCCGATTTCGCACCTGATGGACGTGTTGGCGGACGCCCAGGGCATTCTCGGCGAACTCGGCGTCCATTTCGAAACCTCGGCGTCGGAAGCCGCCGCTGCGTCCACATTAGCCGCATCCGTCAACTACCCGATCCGCGGCGCAGTCACCTGGAAATCCACCGCCGGCACCAATGTCGCCTCCGATGCGCTGTCGAATTTGTCGTCATCGGGCGTGACGGGTGGGGCGTTAATCATCATCGGCGAGGATTATGGCGAGGGATCGTCGATCATGCAGGAACGCACCCATGCGTTCGCCATGAAGTCGCAGATGTGGCTGCTCGATCCGCGGCCAAACCTGCCATCCATTGTCAAAGCTGTCGAAGACGCCTTCGAACTCTCCGAAGCATCGAACACGCCGGTGATGCTGCAACTGCGCATCCGCGCCTGCCACGTGCATGGCAGCTTCATTGCCAAAGACAATCAGAAGCCGAAATATACCGTGCGGGAGGCGCTGGAAAACCCGGTGCGTGATGTCAACCGCATTGTGCTGCCACCCGCGTCTTTCATGCATGAACAGGACAAAATCAACAAACGCTGGCCGGCGGCGGTAAAGTTCATCCGCGATCGAGGCCTCAACGAAACCTTCCCCGGCACGCACAGCCATCTCGGCATCATTGTGCAAGGCGGGATGTATAACGGGGTGATCCGCGCCTTGCAGGGCCTCGGCCTCGCCGATGTCTGGGGAGACACACTGATACCGCTGCATGTGCTCAACGTTACGTATCCGCTAATCGATGAGGATCTGGCAGCCTTCTGTGCTGGCAAACAAGCGGTGCTGATGGTCGAGGAAGGCGCGCCAGAATACCTTGAACAGGCATTGAACACCGCTTTGCGCCGCGCCGACATCAACACCATAATCGCCGGCAAGGACGTTCTGGCGATGGGCGGCGAATATACCGCCAAGGTGCTGTCGGATGGGGTGCGCAAATTTTTGGAACGCTACGATCGAAGCCTGGTGCCGGAACGGGCACCAGCGTCCGCGCCTAATTTCAGCGCGCTCGCCGCCGTCGTGCCGCCCCGCCCGCCGAGCTTTTGCACCGGCTGCCCGGAAAGGCCGATTTTCTCTGCCATGACGCTGGTGCAGCAAGAACTGGGTCTGCGCCACGTTGCCGGCGACATTGGTTGCCATTTATTCGCGTTGAACGAACCGTTCAACATCGGATCGTCCACGATGGGCTACGGCCTTGGGCCATCATCGATTTCCGCCATGCAGGAAGTTGGCGCGCCGCGCGCCATCGCGGTGATGGGCGATGGCGGCTTCTGGCATAACGGCTTGCTCAACGGCATCGGCAACGCGGTCTATAATCGGCATGACGGAGTGGTGGTGCTGGTCGATAATTTTTACTCGGCGGCCACCGGCGGGCAGGACATATTGTCGTCGCGCGCCAGGCCCGCGGGTCGATCGACCAACCACCCGATTGAAGATGCGGTAAAGGGCGTCGGCGCGCAATGGGTACGGCGGATTGACCGCACTTATGATGTGCCCAAAATGCTGGCGACGTTCCGTGAGGCACTGACCACATCTGCCATTGGCCCGAAAATTATTATTGCGTCATCCGAATGCATGTTGAACCGCCAGCGCCGTGAAAAGCCGCTGGTGGCAGCGTCCATCAAGCGCGGGGAGCGCAACGTTCGCCCGCGCTTCGGGGTCGATGAAGATGTCTGCACCGGCGACCACGCCTGCATCCGGCTGTCAGGCTGCCCGTCGCTATCGACCAAGCCATCCGGCGATCCGTTAAAGCCAGATCCGGTGGTGGCGATCGATAATGACTGCGTCGGCTGCGGCAATTGCGGCGAAGTTTCGGAAGCTGCGGTGCTGTGTCCGTCTTTCTATCGTGCCGATATTGTCAGCAACCCGTCGGTCTGGGATCGATTGATCTTCCGCCTGCGCGGGACCATCATTTGCTGGCTGCAAGCCCGCCGCGACACCAACCGGCTTCAGATCGCGGTATGAGCCCTGATCGCCCGATTGCTGTTGCCATCACCGCCATGGGCGGTCAGGGCGGCGGGGTGCTCTCGGGCTGGATTGTCGCCCTTGCCGAAGGACGTGGATGGCACGCCCAGGGAACTTCGGTGCCCGGCGTCGCCCAGCGCACCGGGGCGACGATCTACTATGTTGAACTGATCCAACCGCGCCCCGGCCGCACCCCGGTGCTGTCGCTGATGCCGGTGCCCGGTGAAGTTGATGTGGTGATCGCCGCCGAGTTGATGGAGGCCGGACGCGCGATCCAGCGCGGACTTGTTTCTCCGGACCGCACCGTGCTGATCGCATCCACCCACCGGTCGCTGTCGATGGTAGAAAAAATCGCCCCCGGCGACGGCACCGCCGATAGTGCCCCGGTATTTTCCGCTGCAAACAGCCAGTCGAAACAATTCGTCGGCGCCGACATGCAGGCGATTGCCGAAAATACTGGCAGCGTGATCTCGGCAGTCTTGTTCGGTGCGTTGGCAGCGTCGGGTGCCCTGCCCTTCCCGCGCGATGCGTTCGAGGCAACCATCCGCAACGCCGGCGTGGGTGTCAAAGCGAGCCTGGACGCCTTTGCCGGCGGATTCGCCGCAGCCAGGGGCGAAGCACAAGCCGCGCCGGCACCCAAGCCCGCACGCGGCATCCCGATCGGCGGCAGCGATGCAGACCGCGCCAGGCTTTGCGCATTGCTAAATCGCGCGAACACCGAATTCGCCCCAGACGCCGCCGAAATGCTGACCCACGGCATTGCCCGGCTGGTCGACTACCAGGACATTGCATATGCCGAGGAATATGTCGCCCTGGTGGCCAAGATCGCCCACCAGTACAGCAGCCTTGCGGTTGAAGCCGCGCGCCACATTGCCGCTGCCATGGCCTATGACGATGTGATCCGGGTTGCCGATCTGAAAACCCGCGCCAGCCGCTTCAGCCGGGTGCGGGGCGAAATCCGTGCCGAGGCCAAGCAGATCGTTGACACGACCGAATACATGCACCCACGGGTCGAGGAAATCTGCGCCACTATGCCGGCCGGTATGGGCCGCGCCTTTGAAACCAATGCCGGCTTGCGCTGGCTATTGCGGGTGGGGTTCGACCGTCCACGCCGGGTCCGCACCACTGCCTTAGCGGGCTTCGCGGCGCTTTATCTCATTGCTGGCATGAAACGTTGGCGCCGGAACCTGTTGCGACACGGGCGCGAAACCGCCCATCGCGATGCCTGGCTCACCATTGTGCAGGCGCAAGGCAGCCCCGATGTCGCGCTGGAACTGTTGAAAAGCCGCCGTCTGGTCAAGGGATACAGTGATACGCATAGCCGTGGCCATGGCAAGTTCGACAAGATCATGGGCGCGCTTGGGCTACTGGATGGCCGCGAGGATGCCGCCGACTGGGTCCGGCGTTTGCGCGATGCCGCACTGGCCGACGCGGACGGCAGAAAGCTTGATGGAGCCATCGCAACGATCAAGAGTTTCCGGTAATTGATGCAGCAGCGATTGCAGGATTGTTGCGGGGCGAGGAGGTGCATCGCGATGTCTGCACCTCCGCCGCTGTGTTTGACCATGAAATGACCCAGCTGTTCGCCGCCACCCGGGTCTTTGTTAGCCAGCATCAACGGGTTGGTGCCCGATCCGGCAGCACCCTTGGCGTCGGCCGCCAACGCCGCGACCCTTGCGCTGGTGCGCGCGCTACGCCCGTCGATACGGCCCTTGAAGCTGGTGACCGCCTTTGTCGGCCCGCTGGACGACCAGTGGCACCAGGCGCTGCCGCCGCTTAAGACAAGCCCACCCCATCGCGCAAGCCGTGGTCGCCGCCCTGCGCGATGGGGCGGAAGACATCGCCGTCGGAGACATTGCCCGCCATACGCTCGCGCAATGGTACGATAATGCCGCTATAACCCTTCACGCCTGACCCCAAGCCGGAGACCCCGCCATGTCCAGCCTCGCCGCCTTTGCCGCCGATCTTGCCGCCGGCTCGCTCAAGATCGTGGATCTCACCCAGACGCTTGCGCCCGATTTCCCCACCATCGTGTTGCCGCCGCAATTCGGCCAGTGCGCACCGTTCCGGATGGAAGTCATTTCGCGGTACGACGACGCAGGTCCGGGTTGGTTCTGGCATAATATTTCGGTCGGCGAGCATACAGGCACCCATTTCGACGCGCCGGTTCATTGGGTCACCGGCAAGGATTTGCAGAACAACACGACCGACACGCTGGTGGTGCAAAACCTGATCGCCCCAGCCTCTGTGGTGGATTGCTCGGCCGATGCCGCCAATAATGGCGATTACCTTTTGACGGTCGCCACATTGGAAGCCTGGGAAGTCAGACACGGCAAAATCCCGGCCGGCAACTGGGTGTTGTTTCGCACCGACTGGTCAAAACGCAGCGGAGCTGCCTATTCCAACATGATGGAAGATGGCGCCCACACGCCAGGCCCCGATGCGGCCGCGGTGCAATGGCTGGTCGATCGCGGCGTGCTTGGCTTGGGGGTCGAAACCATCGGCACCGATGCCGGTCAGGCGCATACTTTCACGCCCATGTATCCAGCCCACACGCTGATGCATGGCGCCGGCCGCTATGGGCTGCAATGCCTGTGCAACCTCGACCAGCTTCCCGCCACCGGGGCGATGATCGTTGCCGCCCCGCTGAAAATCCTCGGCGGTTCCGGCAGCCCGCTGCGCGTCCTGGCGATCGTGCCGGCTTAGAGCCAACCGTGATCGTCACCGGCGGATCATCCTACATTGGCGCGGCAATCGCGCGCGCCAATGCGGCGGCGGATGCAGATTTTGTCACCGGACAGAGCCCGTTCGTCTGCGGTGGCGCCAGCGTCGGCAGTTTGGGGGTTTAATGCCGGATCATATTTTGCTGCTGCTCGGCGCTGGGCTCCTCGCGGGCGGCATGAACGCGGTCGCTGGCGGAGGTACCTTCGTCACCCTGCCCGCGCTGATGTTCGCCGGCATCCCCCGCGGTTGCTGCCAACGCATCATCCACCATCGCGTTGTTTCCTGGCACAGTCGCCAGCACCTACGCCTACCGCCGCGATATCGCTGCGATGCCGGGGCTTTCACTGCCGATGATGCTGGCGATCAGCGTCGCGGGCGGCCTGATCGGCGCGTTGCTGCTTTTGTTCACCCCGGCAGCTTCGTTTGAGCGCATCGTGCCGTGGATGTTGTTGCTTGGCACCATCGTGTTTGCCTTTGGCAAGCAACTCGGCAACGCCTTGCGCAAGCGAATGCGCATCGGGAACGCAACGGTTGCGGCGATGCAGTTCCTGCTGGCGATTTATGGCGGCTATTTCGGCGCCGGTGTCGGCATCATGATGCTGGCGACGTGGTCGCTGTTCGGGCTCACCGACATCAAGGCGCTCAGTGGGATCCGCACATTGATGGTCAGCGCATGCAATGGGGTGGCGGTGCTGTGTTTCGCTTTTTCGTCGCTAGTGTGGTGGCCGCAGACCCTGGTGGTGATGCTGGCCGCCATCGCCGGCGGCTGGCTAGGCGCGCATTTGGCGCGCCGTGTTGCGACGGCACCGTTACGGACCAGCATCGCAATTTTCAATGCGTTGATGACCGCAACGGTGTTCTGGATGACCTTCCTTTAACGCATCCGCCTCAAATCGCGTCGTAAGGGTAAACGTCGCGCGTCCGTTCCAGCGGCGTGAAGGAGTTCTTCCAGGCCGGCAGCAGCGATTCGGCCATTTTTTCCGCCGTCCAGCCATCGCCGCGATGCATGGTGCGGATCGGGCGGGGCTGCGAGTAGAGGTAGATTTCATTGCCACGGGCGCCGAAAATCTGCCCGGTAACGTCTTTCGCCGCGTCAGACGCCAGGAACGCCGCGAGCTGGGCGACCTGATCGGGGCGGGTTTTGGCGGCGCGTTCCTGCAATTGCGCTTCCGACTGGCCAGGCACAGTTTCGATCATGCGGCTGAAGGCGTGCGGCCCGATGCAGTTGGACCGCACATGGTAGCGCGCCGCATCCCCGGCGATACCACGTGACATGCCGGCGATGCCGAGCTTGGCGGCGGCGTAGTTGACCTGACCGACCGAGCCGATAAGGCCGGAGGTCGAGGTCATATGAATGAAGCTGCCGCTTTCCTGGGCGCGGAAATAAGGGATGGTGGCGCGCGACACGTAGAAGGCGCCGTAGAGATGGACCTTGATCACGGCATCGAATTCTTCCGGCGTCATGCGGTGGAAGATGGTGTCGCGCAGGATGCCGGCGTTGTTGACCACGATGTCAATGCGGCCGAAGCGGTCAATCGCGGTCTTGACCATGCGCTGGGCGGCATCCCAATCGGCGACGCTGTCGGAATTGGCGACCGCACTGCCCTGGCCATAGAGCGCGTCAATTTCATTGACGACCTGCTGCGCAGGCGTGGCGTCCCCGCCCGAGCCATCGACAGCGGCACCGACGTCATTGACCACGATTTTGGCGCCGTTTTCGGCCATAACCAGCGCCATTGCGCGGCCAATGCCACGCCCCGAGCCAGTGATAAGGGCAACTTTGCCTTCCAGCATCTTCTTCGACATGAAAACTCCTCCGATTGATATACCGCCCAACATGCGACGACGCGGCAGGGCTGTCACCCCCAGGCGGCGCTTGTCGGATTTGCAGCGGGATGGAATGATTTGTCGAAATGGTGGGATGACGACGCATGCTGGCACTTGTTGAACCGGTTCCGGATTTAGCCAATCAGGCAGAGGTGATCCGCACCCCCTGCGGCGATGGGCATATGGTGTGGCGCAGCTTCGGCCGCGGGCCGGTTCTGGTGCTGCTGCACGGTGGCACCGGATCGTGGCGGCACTGGGCGCGCAACATCGCCGACCTGTCGAAAACCCGTCGCCTGCTGGTCGCCGATCATCCCGGATTGGGCGATAGCGACATCCCGCATGACCCTATCAGCCCGGACTCGATCGGGCGGATCGAGGCCGATGGCATCACACAAATCATCGGCAATGCCCCCTATGACATTTGTGGGTTTTCGTTTGGCGCGATGATTGCGGGCCATGTTGCCGACATCCATGGCGCGCGGGTTCGCACCCTCACTATCGTCGGCCCGGCGGCGTTGGGCATTCCGCGCCATTCAATTCAGTTGGAAAAGATCCGCAGCAAGGAAGGCGCCGAACGACGCGCCGCCAATCGCGAAAACTTGGCGCGATTCATGTTCCACAATGCGGCCAACATCGATGAGACCGCCATCGACATCCAGGACCTCAATACCCGCCAGGCGCGGCTGAAAAGCAAAGGCTTTGCCCATACCGCGTCATTGCGGGATGCGGCCGGGCGGGCAACGGCGAAGGTTACCGCGCTGTGGGGGGCTGTGGATGTTACCGCCTATCCGAGCATTGATGAACGGATCGCGGCGCTGCGCACGGCGCGGGCGGATGCAGGGCTGGTGGTTATTCCCGATGCCGGGCATTGGGTGGCTTACGAGGCGGCGCAGGCGTTTAACGCGGCTCTTGAAGATATCATTCAGTGAGCGTCTTCTTTGTTTGAAAACAAAGAAGCAAAAAAACTTCAATACTTTGTTGCGTTTGGCGTAGGACTGCCGAAAGACCAGATTCAAGGGCAACAAAGTGTTAAAATTTTTTACCTGCCCTTCTGCCCTTGCGGCAGAACTAGGCGTCAGGGAAGCCGGTCAGCGATGCCAGCCGAACACCAGACCTTTGATCATCCGCATGCCGACCTGCAAGGCGCGGCTATTGTTCACGTTGCCGCCCTTGCTCACACCAACGCGGGGATGAAAAGTCACTGGGCATTCCACTACCTCCTCGCCGGCGGCGATTGCGGTATCGAGAAAATAGGCATTGAATTCAAGGTTGACCTGGTCGGGTCGAAGGATCGGCAACACCCGTTCCAGGCTATCTCGGCGGCAGAGCTTATAAGTGGTTCCGACGTCGGTAATCGTGCTGCGGCCGAGATGCTTGGCTTCAAGCAATTTACCGACAAACAGATTGCCATAATACATGAAGGTGCTGAGCTGGGTGTCGCGGGCGCGCAGGCTTTCGACCGTGCGCGTGCCGTTCACGATGTCGGCGTGGGCGATATAGGCGATCAATTTGTCGATATCGTAGGCCCGGAAAGTGCAATCGCCCTCGCACAGGACGATAAAGTCACTCTCGGCGAGGCGAACGGCTTCGCTGAGGCAACGATGCACGCAAAAGCCATAGCCTTGGCGCGCCTCATCAAAGCCCAACGCGCCGGCGGCAATCGCGCGGGCCAGGGTCGCATCGGTGGAATTATTGCTCACCACGATCACCGTGCCGACCCGTGGATGGGACAGAAAATCCGTCACCGCGGTCGCAATGCTGGCTTCGTCGTTGTAGGCAGTGAGCGCCACGGTGACTTTCCCCGCCGGCATAGGGTCGTACCGCACGGTACGGTCCTGGCGCTTGCCAGGGAACAGGACAAACAGATCGGTCAATGCCAGGATCAGCCCGGCCATCAGCGGAACGCCGCTATACCAGACGATTTTCTCGTTGATCGGCAACAGAATCGCGTTGAGGCCAGGGATAATCCGCGGCACCGACATCACGGTGCCGAAAACATAAATCGTCAGCCCGAGCATCATCAGGATCACGCCGTACATAAGCAGCGGCAAGCGGCGGAGCGTTGAAATCATCGATCATGTTTCCTGTTCGCCGGATCAGCGTCGCATCCGGCCACCCTACAGACACGGCGCCTTACAGGAAACGTTGACCGTATCAAAGCCGGTGGTGAGCTGCAGCGCCGAGGGAAAATTCACCGCCGCCATCATTGCCGCGAGGAGGTAGATCGCAGCAGGCAGCTTCCAACCGCGGACGCCAACAACTACGCCGGCGGCTAACAGAAAGAGCGGGACAAAGCTGTGGCCGGCATAGATGTAGATGCTGTTGCGGAATTGAAAACTGGTATGCATCAGCACATTGAAACTGAATGACGCCAGCAGAAGCAGTCCGATCATCCACCAGCCGGGCCGGCGCAGCCACATCCAAACGCCAGATATCAGTAGGCCCAACCATAGCCCAACCGTCGCCCAACCCAGTGGGGTATAAACCAGTTCGCGAAAATCCCACATGGAAATGCCACCGGGAATATCGATAAAGCTGTAAGCCGGGGAAACCGCCGCCATCATGGTAAAAATCCCGGTGATGCCAAGGGCTCCAGTTTTCGGGCCGGCAAAGAAGCTCGCCCAATAGATTTCTTTCAAGGTTTGCAACGGATCCGCCAGCACGCCCACCCAAAGATCGTACCAAATCGGCACGGCCAAAATCGTGGCGACCAGAACAATCGTCGCCGACCACACCACAGTCCGCACAAGGCCACGTCGCACACCGAACTGGGCGATCTCCTGCGCCATGTGCGCCAGACCGAGTTGGGAAATATTCGACAGCGTAATGCCAACATTGGCGACCCCTGCACCGATCGTCCAGCCGGGTCGCAGAATCATGCCGCCCTGGCGCAGGAACACGAGCAGCCAGCCGAGCAGCAGCGCGTCCATCGCCGGCCCGTAGGATTCGACCACAATCGCCAGGATGATCTGCACCCCTGAAACCGCGAACAGCACCGCCATCGCCGCCGAAATCGCCCGGGTTCCGCCGATCGCCCGCACGCACAGATAGATCAGCCCCGGCCGCAGCGCCCCCAAAACCCCTGTCAAGATCGCCGCCGCGCCCTTTGCCCCCAATCCCGCTTCACGCAAAACATAGCCGAACGGATAGAGCAGCATTATCAGGGCATGACGAAATTCGCCGCGATAATTGTAATCGCCGGCATAGGCGGCGACGAATTTCTCCGGATCGAAGTCAAAAGCCAGGTTCCAATAGTCAAGAAACACGCCTTGCGACAGCCGCCATGCCATCGGCAGGTAGATTAGCGCCGCGATACCAATAATGGCGCCGACAATGCGGGCATCGACCCGATCGAACGACACTGGCGCAGCCTTATGGTCCATGGTGCCCTCCGAACGCGGTTCCCGGCGGCAGACGTCCCCCGCACCGGATAACCGACTTAAACTCTAGCAAGCTCTGCGAGTCGCCCCAAAACCTCGTCCCGGCCCAGGGCCGCTATTGTCGCGTCAATCGGCGGACTGGCAAGCCGCCCGGTGAGTGCCGCGCGCAAGGGCTGGGCGATATCGCCGAGTTTTTTGCCATGCGCTTCGGCGAAGGCGCGCAGGACCGCGTCGATCCCGGAGATGCTGAAGTCGCACGCTGCCAGATCGGGCGCCAGGGCGGCCAACAGGGCGCGTCCGTCAGCAGTCAGGGCTGCTAAAGCCTTGCCGTCCGGCGCCAGACGGGTGGTTAAAAATCGTGCAGCTTCGGTGAGTTCCACCAATGTTTTCGCACGCTCTTTCAACATCGGCAGCAGCACCGCAAGTCCTGGGGCCGCAACACCCAAGCGGCGTTCCACATCAGCCACCAGCCACGCTTCGTCGGTGCGACGCATCCACACCGCGTTGACCTGGCCGAGCTTGACATAATCCATCCGGCTTGGGCCGCGCCCGACGCCGTCGAGGTCGAACACCGCGATCGCCTCGTCACGTGACAGGATTTCGTCGTCGCCATGCGCCCAGCCGAGGCGCAGCAGATAGTTGCAGACCCCGTCCGGCACATAGCCGAGGTCGCGGAATTCGGTCACCGATTGCGCGCCGTGGCGCTTGGACAGCTTGGCGCCGTCGGGGCCGTGGATCAGCGGGATATGGGCAAATTGCGGCAACGCCCAGCCATTGGCCTGATAAATCTGGATTTGGCGGAAAGTGTTGGTAAGGTGGTCATCGCCGCGGATAACATGGGTGATCGCCATGTCGTGGTCATCTACCACCACAGCATGCAAATAGGTCGGCGTGCCATCGGCGCGCAGGATGATCAGGTCGTCGAGTTCCGCATTGGCGACCCGTACATCGCCCTGCACCAGATCACCGACGATGGTGTCGCCAAGGCGTGGTGCTTTCAGGCGGATAACCGGGGCAATATCCGCAGGTGCATCCCGCGGATCGCGATCGCGCCTTGGGCTGTTCACTTTCAGCGAGCGCCCTTCGGCAGTGGCGGCGTCGCGCATCGCTGCGAGTTCGGCCGGCGACAAATA
>JACMOQ010000537.1 GCA_014377905.1 Acetobacteraceae bacterium
ATATTTCGCGGGCGTGAACTTAAGCGTGGTGCCATAGACGCCGGGCAAGGTTGTCCGCAGGAAAAGCTGCATCTGCCGCAGCGGCAGACGCCCGAGATTGGCGAAATACGACACGTTGATAATGAGCGGTGCAAGCAGGATATCGGATACGTCGGCAAGTGGGCCAAAGGCCGGATGCAGGTCCCGCGGCTCGTCTTCGGTGATTTCCAGGACAAGCAGCTTGATGGTCCTATTCAGCAACGCCTCCCGGGCCAGCAGATAATGCAGGTCGCGGCCCAGATGCTGCATTGCAAAATTGACGACGTGCAAATTCTGTCGAGTGGCTTGGCGATAGGCGCTTTCGACCCCGGCGCTGTCGACGCCAAACACGCTGCGCGATGTGCCGATGAACATGATGTCGATTGGAGTCTGATCGTGGTGGATGCGCTCATAAATCCAGCCAGCCTTAATGACGGCAGGCTCGGTCAGGTTGTTGAAGCGCACGAAACGGCTATGCGGCAGCAGGCAAATGCCGACCACGATCAGCATGATCGCGCCCGCCAGCAGGCCAAGGAACTGCCCGGGCGAGAGGTGTTGGGGCGGAATGTGTCGGGGCCGCTCGTCCATTGGGACCTCAGAAATTGAAATACAGGAAGCTGGTCGGCTGAGGCAGGTTCACTAGCCCAGCCGCGAGCAGGGCAGCAATCGCGATTGCCCAGGCGGCGGAACGACGGAAAGCAATCGACAGCACAGCCGGGCCGATCGTCGCAGGGCGGGTGATGCCCGATAGTGAATGGCGCATGATCTCCTGGGTGTTGGGCAGCCCGAGCGCGATGCCCGCCAGGACCGCGCACCAGATCCAGACCGACACCGCCGGCACCATAGCAAATGCTACAGGATCAATCGCGGCACAGCCCAACCAACCGCTGGGTAAGGCGCAGCCATGGGCACCGGCCATTCCCGCCAGCATGCGACCCGCCCCGGCGAGCGAGTCCGCACGGAAAAACACCCAGCCCACCACCACCGCGACAAAGGTCAGCAACCAGGATGCGACCACGCCGATCCCCCACGGCAAGCGCAGTCCGATGCGCACATGCACCGCCTGCCAAGCTTGGTTGACCACCAGATAAGCGCCGTGCAGGCCACCCCACACCAGAAATGTCCATCCCGCGCCATGCCAGAAGCCGCCAATCGTCATGGTGGCAAGCAGGTTGACGTAGCGCAGTGCGCGACCCCGGCGATTGCCGCCCAAGGCGATGTAGAGGTAGTCGCGCAGGAAGCGCGACAAAGTCATATGCCAGCGTCGCCAGAAATCGGTGATGCTGGTAGCCTTGTAAGGGGAGTTGAAGTTCAGCGGCAGGGCGATGCCGATCATCCAGGATAGCCCGATCGCCATGTCGCAATAGCCGGAGAAATCGAAATAGAGCTGGAACGTGTAAGCCAGCGCGCCACCCCAGGCTTCAAAGAGCAGCGGGGTCGCGCCATGTTCGGCTGGGTCGAAAATCGGTCCAACGTAATGCGCCACGCCATCGGCCAGGATGGTTTTCTTGAACAGCCCAATGGCGAACATCACGACACCGGCGCTGAAACGATCGACATTGAACCGATAAACCTGCGCCAGCCGGAATTGTGGCATCATCTCGGCATGATGCAGGATCGGGCCAGCGATCAAATGCGGAAAATAGGTCACAAACAACAAATAATGGATAAAGTTCCGCTCTTTGACCTCATCACGATAAGTATCAACTAAATAGGCGATCTGGGTAAAAGTAAAGAACGATATGCCCAGCGGCAGAACGACGTTCAGGACTGGGATGGGCACATCGAGGGCGCGATTGAGATTGTCGATGAAGAAATTCGCGTATTTGTAGTAAGCGAGCAGGGCGAGATTCGCGCCGAGCGCCATCGTCAGTAATATCGTACGCGTTGTGCGGGCCGTGGGGGCGGATAACAGTGCCAGACCGCGGCCGGCCATGAAATTTACAGCGATTGATCCCAGCAGCAGCGGCAAATAGCGCGCGTCCCAGGCCGTGTAGAACACCAGAGATGCCAGCCCGAGCCACAGCGCACCATAAATATTGCCAAGGCGCGATATCAGGAAAAAGCCGAACAGCGTGACGGGCGCGAATACGAAAATAAACAGAAACGTATTGAACAGCATCAGGACAGTCCTTCGATCTACCCGCGCCAGGCAGGCAGCCGATTATTGCGCAACCGTCGCTAGACCAGGGCCGGGTGGCGCAAGTACCAAAGCCGTTCATAAGCGGCGACCAAGCTATCCAGGCTGCGGCGCCGATTTGCATCCGCAGCCATCGGGCGCTGGCGCAGCATGTTTTCTAAAACATTCAACAATTGTTCGGCGACGTCATAATCGCCCTGGTCGCAGGCGTGGTGGAACGCTATCAGGATCTTGTCCGACAACCGACGGCTGTGCCGTGGCGGTATCGCAACCGAGGGTTCGCGGCTCATGTCGTCCATTACGCTCACTCAGACCCCGTCCCAATTAATTCTTCATCACACATCTTCATACCGAGATATTCAACTTCCTGCTAGTCTTGTTCGCAAGGCCGCCGTCAAATCTTGCGCTGTGCTCCCTGGGCGATACAATCCTCGTAATTTGCCGTCGGGCCCCATCAGATAAATGAACGAGGAGTGGTCCATCAAATATTGGGTCGTATCCTTGCGTTCTGCCTTGGCATAGTAAACCCGATAGGCGCGGGCAACTGCGGCGATCTCGGCCACACTGCCGGTCAGGCCGATCAGACGGTCGTCGAAGAGTTTGACATAGCTGCCGATCAGTTCCTGGTTATCGCGTTCCGGGTCGATGGTGATGAAAATCGGCACGATTTTCGCAGCGTCCGGGCCAAGCCCATCAAGCGTGGAGGCGATGACCTGTAATTCAGTTGGGCAGACATCCGGGCAGAACGTATAGCCGAAAAATACCAGCATCCACCTGCCGCGAAAATCAGTGTCGCTGACCGATTTGCCGGCGCTGTCGACCAGCTTGAACGGCCCACCCACTGATACGCCGGATGTCACCCCAAGCGCCTCGCCATCGAGGCCCAACCGCTTGGCGCCCGAACTGGCGAACCACCAGCCGCCCCATAGCGACAGAACGACGACAATCAGCCCGTAAGCCGCAATCCTCACACGACGCATGCCGCAACTCTCGTCAATTTTAAGACGCGGGGTGTATCATGCGCCATGCCAGACCGCATCATCGCGGAGCGAACGCGCTTCCATCCGCGGTTGCCATCGCGGCGGTCACGTCGCCGAAGGCCTCTTCCCAACTACCGATCGTCGATGCCTTGCTGTATTCGGTCGAACGGTTTTCGAAGAAATTGGCGTGCTCGACCGCATTGAGCATCTCATCGAGCCACGGCAGCGGGTTCTTCTCAACATGATAAAGCTCGTCGAGGCCGAGCTGGGTCAGCCGGCGATCGGCAATGTAGCGGATATATTGCTTCACCTCGGCGCCGGTCAGGCCCTGAATGTCGCCAAGCTCAAAGGCGAGGTCGATAAACGCGTCTTCGTGATCAACGATTGTCGCGCAGCACAGATAAAGCTCACGGCGCAGCTCTTCGGTCCAGATTTCCGGATTTTCCTGCACGAAGGTGCGGAACAGCTGGATCACCGAAATGCAATGCAGCGACTCGTCGCGCACCGACCAGGAAATGATCTGCCCCATGCCCTTCATTTTGCCGTAGCGCGGAAAGTTCAGCAGGATGGCGAAGCTCGCAAAAAGTTGCAGACCCTCGGTAAACGCCCCGAACGCTGCCAAAGTCTTGGCGATTTCGTGTTTGTTATCAACCGTGAAGCCCTGCATATAGTCGAACTTATCCTTCATCTCCTTGTATTTGAGGAACGCAGTGTATTCGATCTCGGGCATGCCGACAGTGTCGAGCAAATGGCTGTAGGCGGCGATATGGATGGTCTCGGTGTTGGAGAAGGCCGACAGCATCATCAACACTTCGGTGGGCTTAAACACCTGGCTGTAATGCTTCATGTAGCAGTTATTCACCTCGACATCGGCCTGGGTGAAGAAGCGGAAAATTTGGGTGAGCAAATTATGCTCTGACGGCGTCAGATTGCGATGCCAGTCCTTGACGTCATCGGCTAGCGGCACCTCTTCCGGCAACCAGTGGACGCGCTGCTGCATTAGCCAGGCTTCATAGGCCCACGGATAGCGGAACGGCTTGTAGACGGGGTTGGCAGTCAACAGGTCGAACTTGACCGGGGTTTCGTCGTGGCTCGGTGGAGTGGCGCTGGCATTCATTCGGGGGGCCTGGGTTCTGGTCGATGGAAGATTCAAGGGGAAGTTGAGGGCGAGCGTGTTCTTGTTGTGGACCAAAAAAAAATTTTAATACTTTGTTGCTGTTGGCGTGCGAACCCTCAGAGTTTGTATGCCAACAGCAACAAAGTACCGAAGTTTTTTTGCTTCTTTGTTTTCAAACAAAGAAGACCTTACTTGCCTACTGACACGCGAGGCACTCCTCGTAATCGTTGCTCGCCGCCCGCGCCACCAACGGCAACTGCCCCTGATCATTGGCCACAGGAATGCCGGTGAACTCATCCGGCCGAACCACTTTTTCCGAAACCGAATCGGCACGCGCAATCGACAGGCTGCGGCAGTAATACAGCGACTTCAGCCCCCGCTTCCACGCCATCATGTGGATCTGGTGCAAATCGCGTTTATGCACATTGGCCGGCAGGAACAAATTCACCGACTGGCCCTGGCAGATGAACGGCGTGCGGTCGGCAGCGTGTTCGATCACCCAGCGCTGATCCAGTTCAAACGCAGTGCGATAAACCGCCTTGTCCTGGTCATCAAGGAAATCGAGATGCTGGACGCTGCCCTTATTCAGGGTGATCGACGACCAGACCTCGTCAGTGTCGTGGCCCTTGAGTGCGAGCAATTTCTGCAAATGCCGGTTTCGTACTGAGAAACTGCCGGAAAGCGTCTTCTGCAGAAATACGTTGGCCGCGATCGGTTCAATACCGGGCGAGGCATTGCCCGCGATGATCGAAATCGAGGCCGTCGGCGCGA
>JACMOQ010000538.1 GCA_014377905.1 Acetobacteraceae bacterium
CCCGGGCTTACCAGGGCCTGTCACGCAGCATCTCCGCCACCCGCCTGCCACTGGTGTTGCCACGCTACGCTTACAGCCTGACCACCCCGGTTGAAGGTGTGGGCGGACGGCTTGGCTTTGACTTTGATGCCTTTAACGTGCTGCGCACCCTCGGCACCAACACCCAGCGCGCCCGCGCGAGCGTCAACTGGGAGCGTCCGTTCATCGGCCGGGTCGGGGAGGTGTGGAAAACCACCCTGCATTTCGATGGGGCGGTTTATCAGGCATTCCAGTTCAATCAGCAACCGAATTACGGGCAGTTCAGCCGGTTGACTGCGGTGCAGACGCTGCCGACCGCCGCGGTGGAAATGCGCTGGCCGCTGATCCGCAACGCCGGCGCTAGCGGTTCCCAGTTGTTGGAACCGATTGCCCAACTGATCCTGGCGCCGCGTGCGCCCAGCTATGCGCGGGGAATCACCAATATTCCCAACGAAGACAGCCTGGATCTCGATTTCACCGACGCCAATCTGTTCGCGCTCAACCGCTATCCCGGCATCGATCGGCTGGAAGGCGGTATGCGCGCCAATGTGGCACTCCATGCCGCGTGGAATTTTCCGTCCGGCGCACTGATCGATGCCCAGATCGGGCAGGCGTTTCGCGTCCGGCGGGATACCAGCTTCGCCCAAGGTTCGGGGCTTGAGCGCACGACGTCCGATGTTGTCGGGCATCTGACGGTTGCGCCCAACAAATACTTCGACATCACCACCCGCGAACGGATCGATCCGCGCCGTGGCCAACTGCGCTATGCCGATGTGCTGGGAAGCGTGGGCAGCGAGCAGCTGCGGGTGACGGCGGGCTATATCTACACCTTCAACAACCCGTATCTGTTTTATGATACCGCCACGCCGCCCGCCGCGCTTGCCAACCCGCGCAATGAATTGACGCTCGGCATCAGCACCCGGTTGGAGCATTGGCGCTACAAGGCATCGGCCCGCCAGGATGTGCGAACCCGGCAGATGGTGGCGCTCGGGCTCGGGGCCGCCTATGAAGACGAATGCTTCATCTTCGACGCCACGATGTTTCGCCGCTATACGTCTGTCAACGGTGATCGTGGTGCCACCACCATCCTGTTCCAAATCACCCTCAAGACCGTTGGGGAGTTCGGCTTCAATGCCCAGTGAGTGCCCACGCATGTATCGTCTGACCCAGTCCGCCCTGCTGCTGTCGCTGTGTTTTCTGGCCCCGCTGAGCGCTGCGTTGGCGCAAGGGACAGCTGCAAAGCCGCCTGCCCTGTTTACCCCCGACGCGTCGCGGATTGCCGCGGTGGTCAACGGTGACATTGTCAGCGATGGCGACATCGACGCCCGGCGGCGGCTGTTTGCGATCTCGGTCGCGCTGCCGACAAGTTCGGACGTGCTCAACCGACTGACCCCGCAGGTCAAGCAGCAGCTGATCGATGAACGGTTGCGCCTGCAGGAAATGCTGCGTCGGCATGTCATCGTCCAGGACAGTGAAATCGCCACCATGATTGGCAGCATTGAGCGTCGGAACGGCATGGCGCCGGGCACGCTTCAGCGTCGTTTGGCAGCGGACGGGCTGTCGATGCGCAGCATGATCGACCAGTACCGGGTGCAGATCGGCTGGACCCGGGTGCTGCGAACCATTCTCGGGGCATCTTCCGAACCAACCGAGGCCGAAATCCAGGAGCGCGAAAACCTGCTGAAAGGCCAGACCGGGCAAACCGAATACGACGTCAGCGAAATTTTCATCCCGATCTCGGACCCGGCCCAGGGAGCCGATGCCCAGCGATTTGCCGAGCTGGTGATCCAGCAACTTCGCAGCGGCGCCCCGTTTGCGGTGGTGGCAGCCCAGTTCAGCCAGAGCCAGACCGCCTTGCAAGGTGGCGACATGGGCTGGGTGCAGGCGAGCCAGCTTGACCAGGAAGTTTTGGCCGTTGTCAACGTGATGCCGGCTGGTGCGATCAGCAATCCGGTTCGCGTTGCTGGCGGGATCAGCATTATCCGCCTGCGTGGTAAGCGCGAAATCGGCAATGACGTGGCAATGATGGCCCATATCAAGCAGGCCGTTCTGTCGTTCGACACCCCGCTGAGCCAGAACCAACCGCCGACCGAAAATCAACGTCGGGCCATCGACCGGATGCGCGCGATTGCGCCCACCCTGCAGGGCTGCGACGCGCTTGAAACGACGATGAAATCCATTCCGGGTGCCAAGATAACCGAATCTCCAGATGTGCGGATTGATCGGATCGGCAACCCCGGCTTGCGCCAGCTTGCCGCCACCGCGCCAGTGGGCCGCCTGGGTGATCCGGTGATCGCCCAGGATGGCGTTGGGCTTATCATGGTGTGTTCGCGGGAAACCCGGAATGTTGGGGTGCCGGCCAAAAAAGAATTGGCCGATCAACTCTTTTCGGAACGCGTCGATCTGCTGTCGCGACAGATGATGCGCGGCCTGCAACGGCGCGCGGTTATTGATGTCAAGGCATGACCGAGCCGACGCTGCCGGCGCTGCGCGATGTTATTTCGCGCTATCGGCTGGCGGCCAGGCATAAGCTCGGGCAGCATTTTCTGCTCGATGCCAATCTGCTGGATCGCATCGTGCGCTCGGCTGGTGACTTCACCGGGCGGCACGTGGTCGAAGTGGGGGCGGGTCCGGGTGGGCTGACCCGGGCGTTGCTGGCCTCCCGTGCCGCAAGTGTCACCTCGGTGGAAATCGATCCGCGGGCGATTGCAGCACTGGGTGAGCTTATCGCCGTTTACGGTGACCGGTTCATTCTGATTGAAGGCGACGCACTCGCGGTTGACCTGGCCGCACGCGTGCCGGCACCGCGCCAGATCGTGGCCAATCTGCCGTACAATATCGGCTCCCCCCTGCTGGTCGGATGGCTGCGCCAGGCTGGTTCATGGGAACGGATGACGCTGATGTTCCAGCAGGAAGTCGCCGACCGGCTTTGCGCGCCGC
>JACMOQ010000068.1 GCA_014377905.1 Acetobacteraceae bacterium
GCCTCGCCCACGCAACCCGCGACCCTCGCATCGCCGCGGTGGTGGCACTCGATCCGGGGATGACGCGCGGGTTTGATCTCGCAAGCCTCGGGGCGATCACCCTGCCGACATTAGTGATCGCGGCAGGCACCGCGACACCGTTGCTCGCCGGTCACAAGCCACTGCCATTGCCGGATTTGAACGAGTCACGCGATCTGGTCGCCGCCATGCCACCGGCCACGGCCAGATTGTCGACAATCCCCACCGCCACCCATTTCAGCTTCATGCCGGCCTGCAAGCCGGGGGCCGCGCGGTATCTCGGGGGCGAGGCAGTGATTTGTGCGGACGCCTCCCCCGGCGACAACGCCATGGCGGACAGGGTTGCGATCCACGCCCAGGTCAGCGCCGAGATCAGCCGGTTCCTGGCGGCATCCCTGCCGCGCTGACCGCGCCCCGGCGCCAGTCGGTCGGGCTGGCGCCGGCGATCCGACGGAATTCGCGGTTGAAGTTCGATTTGGTCAGGAAGCCGCAGTCCATCATGATTTCGGTCACCGGCAGCGCGGTTTCACGCAGCATCTGCTGGGCGGCCGCGATCCGGTATTCGTTCACCAGTTGCGAGACATTGCGCCCGCGCACCCGGTTCAATGCCGTTGAAACCTGCCGAGCCGGCAGGCCCGCCCGTCGTGCCAACCGATCCAGTGTCAGCGCCGGATCGCGGTAAAGCTTTGTGCCGCGCATCAACCCGTCGATGGTCGCGACAATCGCGGCATCGGCGGCGGCATCGATAGGCGCGGCGGCGATCTGCGTGGGTTCAGATGCTGCCTCGGTGCCGGGCCGGAACCATATCACTGCCCCGGCCACTGCGATTAGCGCGAGGCCCTGGGCCAGACCAACAATCAGCGCCGTGTGCCCGCCATCGCCAAACGCCCGTGCAAGCGAAATCGCCGCGTCCACCAGCGCCGATATCAGTAAGGTTACGGCCCCAACCAGCAACCCAACACGCACAGCCCTTAATGCGCCGAACGCGGTGGTGGCCAACGCATCCGGCCCACCCTTGGCAAGCCGCAGCAACGCGGCCGCATAGCCAAGATCAATCACCGCCAGCGCGAGATCCACTGCCGGCCAGTAGATTAGATTAAGCGCGAATATCGCCAGCATCGGCAGCGAATGCCATGCGTCACGCGACACTAGCCGAGCGCGCCCGGTGGCGGGCAGGCCAAAACACAGCCAGGCGACTGCCGGCAGGGCGGCCCCCATCACCGGCAACCCATGCCGCGCCCAACCCGGATCGACGCCCCAGCGTAACCCGATCAGCCCGGCCAGCACTGCACAGGCGATAAAGAAGACTGCGAACCTACGCCCCATCTCGCCCTGTGTCCCGGCGACAAGGCGCACCGCCAGCACCACCAACAACATTGAAACGACAAAAGGCAGCGACAGATTGGGCATATCCTAGACCACGCCGAGCGCCACGTGGGGCAACGCCGGCAGTTTAACCGCAACGGCATCGCCTGGCCGAACATCGCCACCCGCGATCACCACCCCCATTACGCCCGATTTTCGGATGAGCGCGCCATCCGCCGCCCGGTCCAGCACCGCCGCCATCAGCCCAGGCCGGAAACGATCGATCTGGACGCACGGATTGCGCAGCCCGGTGATTTCCACCACCGCATCAGTCCCAAGCCGCAACTGCGTGCCAACCGGGAGGCCGAGCAGATCGATACCCGATGTTGTGACATTCTCCCCCAAATCCCCTGGCGCGATATTGAAGCCGCGCGGGCGCAGTTCATCGAACAATTCCCGCTGGATTAGATGCACCTGGCGCAAATTCGGCTGGCTTGGGTCGCGCGCCACCCGGGACCGATGCTTGACCGTGGCCCCGGCATGGGCATCGCCGTCCACCCCAAGCCCCACGATCAACCGGATCGACAGCGCAATGCGCTTGCTGAAATGATGGCCACGCGACTGGGCGACCGCGACAACGGCACCCCTCGCATGCGGTTCGACAGGGTTCATGGATTGCTCCTTCTGCTGCGGCGGTGCACCCTGCTACTGGCGCTGCGGGAGGGCAAGATGAGTGAGACGATAACCGACGATCTCGTGGCCCTATTGCCACCCTTGCTGCGCTCGCTCGAAGCGCTCGGCTTTATTGCGCGCTATTTCAACCCCACTGATTTCGACGCGGTGATGGAAGCCGCCGGCACCCCGGATGACGAATTGCGCGATGCAACGCCGTTGCTTGATGCGTGGCCCGTCGAATTTGCCAGCCTGCGCGACCGGTTGGCGGCTGCCGCCGATGCGGTGTTGGCGGGGTTTGACGGCTTGCGCGCGGCGTCCGAACAGGAAGACGGCATGCGTGCGGTGTTTCGTGCATTGCGCCAGGCGCCACGCGCGCAGGAAGTTTTGTATCCGCTCGCCGCCATGCTGCCCGCGGTCAGCCGGTTTTTCCTGGCGCCCGACATGCGTGATGACCCTGATATGCAGCATTTGCTGACCGCTGCCGGCGAAGGCGGGCCAGAAACCGGGGTGATGCAGGCCGACAACGACTACAAGGATCGCGGCGGGTTTTCGCTTTACGTGCCGGAAACCTACACCCCCGACCGCCCCTGGCCAGTGGTCTTCGCACTCCACGGCGGCAGTGGCCATGGCCGCGCGTTTCTGTGGACCTGGCTGCGTGACGCCCGTGCCCATGGCGCCATCCTGGTGGCACCCACCGCGTTGGGCGATAGCTGGGCAATGAACGGGCGCGATGACGACACACCCAACCTGGCCCGTATTCTCGCATTTGTCCGCGCCCGCTGGACCATCGACCCGGCCCGGATCCTGCTGACCGGGATGAGCGACGGCGGCACGTTCAGCCTGGTGTCGGGCCTGGAACCGGAGTCGCCTTTCACCCACCTCGCCCCGGTGGCCGCGACCTTCCACCCGATGATCGCCGAAATGGCCGATCCGGATCGCATCAAGAGCCTGCCGATTTTCTGGACCCATGGCGCGTTGGACTGGCTGTTTCCGGTGTCGGTCGGGCGTGATGCCAATACGTCCCTCACTGAAGCCGGCGCGGCCATGACCTACCGGGAATTCGACGACCTGGGCCACAGCTATCCGCGGGAGGTGAACCCGGCGATCCTGGACTGGCTGGCAGGCTAGGCATGGCGATCAGCTTCCGACCGGCGTCCGTTCGTAACGATTTCGATGAAGGTAAACGCTTGCTGGGCGAGGGGTCTTTGGATGGGGCGCTGGCCAGTTTCGATCGCTCCATTGCCAGAAAACCCGATTTCGCCGATGGACATGTTGGTCGTACCAACACGCTGCGGGCGATGGGTCGTTTCGTTGAGGCGCTGGCCAGTTACGACATCGCCATTGCGCTAAGCCCCGCCGACGCCGCCATGCTCAGCAATCGCGGCATGATCCTGCTGGACTTGCAGCGCGACCAGGATGCGCTGAAATGCTTCGATGCAGCCATCGCCGGCAACCCACTATTCTCCAGCGCCCATCACAATCGCGCCATTGCACTGCTCAAACTGCAAAATCTTCAGGAGGCTCTCGCCAGTTGCAATAGCGCCCTTGCTTTGGAACCGCACACCGCCAGGTTCCAAGGGACCAAAGCGGTTGTGCTGTTGCAGCTTGGCGCATTTGCCGACGGTTGGAGATTGTACGAGGCGCGCAAACGCAGCGAAAACCCGGCTGGTAACAAAGATTTCCTAACCCCGGCTTGGTTGGGTGACGGCGATGTCGCAGGAAAGACGGTCTTCATCCATGCCGAACAAGGCATGGGCGATACGCTCCAGTTCTCCCGGTATGCTGCCTTGGTTAAGGCCAAAGGCGCGCAGGTCATCATGTCCGTGCAGACCGGGTTGCTGCGCCTGCTTCAGCGCAGCAATCCAGGGGTCGCCGTCATCGACGAAGCCAAGGTCCCGGACAGCTTCGACCTGCATTGCCCAATGATGAGCCTGCCGCTCGCGCTGGGCACCACGCTCGAAACCATTCCGGCGGCGGTCCCATATCTGCACCCCGATGTTGATCGGGCGGCGCAGTGGCGCGCGCGGCTGGCCGAATTGCCGGGCATGAAAATCGGCCTGGTCTGGGCCGGCAGCCCGCGGCCGGACCAACCAGACGCCAACGCCATCGACAAGCGCCGTTCCATTACGCTCGCCCACTACGCGGATTTGGCGGACATCCCCGGCATCAACCTGATCTCCCTTCAGAAAGGCCAAACTGCCACCGCACCACCGGGCATGATCCTGCATGACTGGACCGACGAACTCACAGATTTCGCCGATACCGCCGACCTGGTCGCGGCCCTCGATCTCGTGATTACCGTCGATACCTCGGTCGCCCATCTCGCTGGCGGGTTGGGCACGCCGGTGTGGATATTGAACCGTTTCGACCAATGCTGGCGCTGGCTTGAAGGACGCGACGACAGCCCGTGGTATCCGACCGCGCGCTTGTTTCGCCAGCCTGCACCAGGGCACTGGGGCGAGGTAATCGCGGCGGTGCGACAGGCGCTTTTGGCGCTGGTTAGCGCACCCGCACCGCCGCCACCACCGCCGCACCCTCGGCATCAAGAATAGTCACCCGGTAAAAGCCCGGACCGGTGGGCGTCCAAGCGGCTTCCCGCCGCGCCGGGTCGGCCGGCATCGGCACGCCATCAACCATGAAAGCGATCGGCCTGCGCCCGCCCATCGCCTTGATGGTCACCGGACCATCGGCGGTAATCACCGCTTCCGGCGGCGGGAATAGCAGCCGCAACCCATCGGCGCTGTCGGGACGCCAGCTCTGATGGGCACTGGCCGCAAAAGCAGGTGGCGGATCGCGCGGAGCGGCGGGCAGCAGGTCGAACACCCTGCCCAACAAGGGCAGCGCGAGTGACCGGCCAGTGGCGCCCGGCAACGGCGTCCCATCGGGACGGCCAACCCAGACGCCAACGACATGGCTGCGGTCGAACCCCATCGCCCAGGCATCGCGCCCGCCCCAGCTGGTGCCGGTCTTCCAGGCGATGCCCGCGCGCCCGCCATCGGGGAGCGGCTGGGTCAGCACCTCGGCCACATCCGCCGCGGCGCGGCTTGATAACAACGGATGCGACGCCGGGCGTGGGTCCGCGACCAGATGCAATGGCACCACGCTGCCATCGGTCGCAAGTGCGGCGTAAAGCGCGGCGAGGTGGCGCAAATCAATCCCCGCGCCGCCGAGCGCCAGCGGCAAGGACGGATCGGCACCGGGCGGCAAGCGCAACGGTACGCCGGCGGCACGCAGTGACACCGCGAAGCGCAGCGGACCAACTCGGTCGAGCAAGGCCACCGCCGGCAGGTTGAGCGATCGCCGCAATGCCTCGGCCGCCGTCACGGTGCCGGCAAAACCGCGATCGAAATTCTCTGGCGCGTAGCCGCCAAATCGGCGCGGCAGATCGGCAACGACGCGGTTTGGTGCCGCCACACCGTCCTCGAAGGCCATCGCGTAGATAATCGGCTTCAACGCTGAACCCGGGGACCGCACCGCGCGGCTCAGGTCGAGCGCCCCGGCCCGCCCCTCGCCACCGCCGCTGCCGCCCGACACGATGGCGCGGATTTCGCGGCTGGTGGCGTCCGCGATCACAATGGCGAGCGACGCATTGGCGGGCAGATCGGCCAGACGTTCATCCGCCAGACGCTGCACGGCAATTTGCAGCGGGCGCGTCAAGGTGGTGTGCAAAGTGGGCGTCGGGCTTTGTCCGCTGACCGCGAGCCGGGCGAGATGCGGCATGGCGGCGCGCTGGGTCGGCACTGCCTGGTCGGTGGTCCCGGCGAGCACTCTATTGCGGATTAGATGGGCCCGGGCCGGATGGCGGTCGGGCCGCAAAGCTTCCGGCCGGCGCGGAATGGCAACCAGCAACGCCGCCTGATCGGCTTCGAGATTTTGCGCCGGGACGCCGAACCAGGCCAGCGCCCCCGCTTGCACCCCTTCGAGATTGCCGCCCATCGGCGCCAAATTCATCCAGATGGCGAGGATTTCGCGCTTGCTGAACCGCAGTTCGAGCTGCACGGCGCGCGCGATCTCGATCAGCTTGGACCCCAGATTGCGCGGGCGCGGTTCCAGCAGCCGCGCCGCCTGCATGGTGATCGTCGAACCGCCCGACACGATCCGCCCGACGCGCAGACCCTGCAACGCCGCCCGCCCGAGCGCCAATGGATTGACCCCGGGATGGCGCCAGAAGTGGCGGTCTTCGATGCGGATCAGGGTGTCGAGGAAGATCGGCGAAACATCCTCAACCCGCGCCGCAAAGCGCCACACCCCGCCGGGTGCGGGCAACAAGGCCAGCACCCGGTCATCGCGATCGAGCACCACCGTTCCGCTATGCGCCAGCCGCGACAAATCCGGCGGCAAGGCGCGGTCAAGCGCGAACAGGGCGATCACAACGCAGAGCGCCGCGATCGCAAGCGTCTTCACGGCGCGGCGACCACCACCCGATCGGTCCCAAGTCGCGCGCCGAGCGCCGGGCGATACATGTTGGCGACCGACGCACCGGGCATTTCGTAGCTGCCAGGGAACACCGCGCGCAATTTCACCGCGACGCGGAAATCGCGCTGTTCGCCCTTCATCCGGCCAATTGCGGCGAAACGATCTTCGAGCGCCGGCTGGATATCGGTGGCCGAAAGTTCCCCGAGCCATGGCATGGTCTCGATTGCGCCCTCGCCAAAGCGGCCAACAATTTCCCATCCGGCGGGCAGGCCCTGGGTAAGGGCGATCTGGCTTGGCTGGTCATCGACCGGGCCTCGCGCTTCGAGCAGCATGACAAAGCTGGTGTTCTGGCGGATGCGGCGCGGATCGAGCGGCTTGCCCTCGGCGTTGAAGAATTTGCGTCGGATGTCCATCTGGCTTGCCGAGGCAGGCGGGGCGGCAATTGGCACGCCGGCGACCGACACACTTTGCCAGAGTGCCGTGGTGCCGGTGTTGCGCAGCACAGCGGGCGCGAGCAGCGGCGCGGTAGCCGACGGTGCGGCGGCCAAAGCCACCCCATCAAGACTTGCCGATATCGGCGGCAGGCCCCGGCCAAGTACTGCGCTGGCCGCGGCGAGCCAGGCCTGTTCCTGGGTGCTGGCGGCTGCCGGCTTTAACTCCGCGCCCGGCAAGGTGCCGATCAGGGTCGCCAAACGCTGGGGCAGCAGGCCGCTTTCGCCGAGCAGCACCGCGATCGCCGCGCGGTCACGGAGGGCGCTGCCGTAATCGGCAGCCCAGTAATTGCGGGTCAAACCATCAAGGGCAGCTATGAACATCGGCTCGGCGCGCGCCTTGTCGCCCGCCAAGGCCAAAGCCGCCGCGATCTGGGCGCGGGCCAGCGGTGTTGGCACCCGGTTGGGCGCTTCAGCGAGGATACGGGCCGCACCTGGACGGCCCTGCCCCGCAAGCGCCAGCACGTAAAGCCGATAGGCCTGGGCGGAAATTTCCTCCGGGCTGGTGCGATACTGGTTGGCGGCTTCGTCGGACAGGTGCTTCAACGCCTCGGCCATCGGCACGTCCGGCACCGTCGCCCCGGCCTTGCGGGCACGGAGCAGGAATTCGCTGGCGTAGGACGTGAGCCACGGTTCGCCATCCCCGGTGGCGCGCCACAAGGCAAAGGCCCCATCGTAGCGTTGGCGGTCGAGCACTTGATCCACCGCCTGTTGCAAGCGCGCGGCGCGGTCGGGGCCGGCCATCGCACCGTCTGGCAGCAGCGCGAGCGGTAAGCCGCGGCTGGTCGCCTGTTCGAGGCAGGAAAATTCATAGGCATCCAACGCAGCGACCAAAGATGCCGCGCTGTAACGCACCCGCCCGCCGACCGTGACGCTGGCTGATACCGTGCCGGGAATGAAGCGCGCGGCGTCCACGGCCAGCCGCCGTTCGGCACCGGGGGCCAACTCGGCGCCGGCGATTTCCATCACCCGGTCGCGGGCGGGGGCGACGTAAACCCTGCCGGTATGGGTAACCTTGAAGTTATTGGGCCCGGTGACGGTCAGCGTAACAGTCCCATTGCCAATACCGGTCGCTTTCAAGACGGTGTTCGGCAAGGCCTGGGCGCCGATCGCCAGGGTCTGGCTGAACCGCGCCGTGCCGGCGATGCTGACCGCACCTTCGGTGGCAAGCTCAGCGGTCACCGTGCCGGCCGGCAAATCGAGGTTATGCAGTAGCACGGTCAACCGCGCCTCATCGCCTGGTGCGAGGTGAGACGGCAACAGCACATCGGCGACCAGTGGATCGCGCAC
>JACMOQ010000539.1 GCA_014377905.1 Acetobacteraceae bacterium
GAAGGTGTCCTGGGACAACGCCCAACGGTTTTTTGAACTGATTTGGCCGTGATCCCTACGGAGTCCGGCCCCGGTCGACCTCGACGGCTGATTCATTTCACTCCGTTGAGGTATCCCGGCGGTAAGGGTAAACTTGCTGCCTACGTCAAGCGTATCATTACCACGAACCGCATCTACGATGGCGAGTACATTGAGCCATTCGCTGGTGGCGCCGCCATCGCAATGGAGCTGCTTTTCCACGAATACGTAGCACGGGTCCGTATCAACGATCTGTCTCGCCCAGTCTTTGCTTTTTGGCACTCCGTGTTGAACCAGACCGATGCCTTATGCCGCCTAATACGCGATACCCCCCGAACCGTAGAAGCTTGGGATTTACAAAAACTCGTCCTTGGAAATGATTCTGCCCATGATTTGCTCGAAGTTGGGTTCGCTACATTTTTCCTGAATCGTACCAATCGTTCGGGTATATTGAACGGCGGCATAATCGGTGGACGGGACCAGACAGGTCCATGGAAGATCGATGCACGTTACAATGCCGATGAACTCATCTTCCGTATCGAATCCATCGCACGCCTTAAGTCCCGGATTAGTCTGACGAGTATGGATGCGCTCGAATTCCTGACCGCCGGCTCCGCCAATTGGCCATCTAACGCCCTAATCTACTGTGATCCGCCTTATTATGTAAAGGGAAAAGACCTCTATTATCATTATTACAATCACGAAAATCACGAGCAGATAGCTACTTGTATCCGGGACAACCTTGCGAAGCATCGGTGGATCGTTTCGTACGACAACGTCCAGCCCATCCGCGATATTTATAGTGGGTGTCAGCGCGTTATCTATGGCATCGGATATAGCGCTCGTGGTACTCGGCAAGGCTCCGAGGTAATGTTCTTCTCGGAGAGCCTCGACGTCCCTCCGCTGATCGGCGCAGTCATGCCGATAGAACAGATTCCGCGACTCCTGTGATACCCAAGCCAACAGCAACAAATCATCAAAAAATTCTTTTGGTTCTTTCGGTTCACAAAAAGAACACCTCCCCCCCTACATCGCCGTCCTAACCTGCCAGAGCTCCGGAAACAAAACCACATCCAGCATCCGCCGCAAATACGCCACCCCGGCCGTCCCCCCAGTCCCGGTCTTGAACCCAATAATCCGTTCCCCCGTCGTCACGTGCCGAAACCGCCATTGCCGGAATGCGTATTCGAAATCGACAGACCAGGATTTCATTGACAACCGTCGCCTGACGGTTTACACGGTGCCATGATTTTACGATTTCGCCACAAAGGCCTCGAACGTCTTTTCTCTGATGGAAACACCAGCGGCGTCAACGCTCAACTGGCCACCAAGCTGCGCCGTATGTTGATCATGCTTGATCGCGGCAAAGACCCATCGGCGTTGAACCTGCCGGGCTATCGGCTGCATCCGCTCAAGGGCGGGCGAAGCGGCCAATGGGCAGCGACCGTATCGGGCAACTGGCGGCTCGTGTTTGAATTTGAAGGCGAGAACGCCACCAGCGTCGATCTCGTTGATTACCACTGAAGGAGAGCAGGGCTATGAACATGCACAATCCGCCGCACCCCGGCGAGATCATTCGGGAAGACTGCCTCGAACCGCTCAACCTCACGGTAACGGCGGCGGCGGCCTGGCTTGGCGTGTCCCGTCAATCGCTCTCGGAACTGCTCAACGGGCGCAACGGACTATCGGCGGAAATGGCAATCCGTTTGGAAAAGGCCGGATGGAGCAACGCGGAAACCTGGTTGGGCGTCCAACTCGCCCACGATCTTTGGCGGGCAAAGCGCAACGCGGACGCGATCACCGTAAAGCCGTATCCGATGCATGATTTGTCAGAATCCCCGCCAAGTCTAACCCCGCCCTGATCCGCCGTACCACCGCAATCTCAGCCGCCGTCCGCGATGACCTAAGATACGGCTTCTTCAACAACCCAACCCCCTACCCAGCCGAAATCGCGTCGCCAGTCTGTACGCAATCAGCACCGACCACCACGCGTAGCGCATCCAAAAAATCCATGCCACACTCCATTACCAACGCGAGCCTATCGCGCCACGCCACCGCCGGGAAGGAAGCAATCATGGGTCAATTTCCGCTACCCACCACCGATCTCGCCGCCGTCAACATGCGCGGTGAGCAAATCGATCGCCTGGTGAAACTGATTGAGGCTCATATCGCCGAAGGCCGCTTCCCCGGCGGCCAGATCGCCATTGCCCGCCACGGCAAGCTCGCCTACGCGCGCAATTTCGGCCACGCCCGCGCCGGCGTGAAGGTGTCCGACACCACCCGCTTCCTGCTCTATTCCAACACCAAAGTCATCACCGCGGTCGCCACCTGGCTGCTTGCCGAGCGCGGTGCTTTTCGCTTCGTCGATAAGATGGCCGACCACGTCCCCGACTTTGCCAGGAACGGCAAGCAGGACGTTACCATCATGCAAGTGATCACCCACCTCGCCGGCTTCCCCAGCGCGCAAGTTCCATTTGCTGCCTGGGAAGATCACGAAAAACTCCGCGCCGCCGTCTGCGATTTCAGCCTGGAATACACCCCCGGATCGCGGCTGCACTACCACGGTCAATCCGCCCATTGGACGCTCGCGGTGCTAATCGAAGCCCTCACCGGCCAGGATTTCCGCACCTTCATCCGCGATGAAGTCCTGGTCCCGCTCGGCATCGCTGACGATGTCCATGTCGGCCTGCCCGATGCCCTGCATGGTGCCACGGCCGATATGCACGTGCCGGATGGCGACGGTGTCACGCTGCTGGCCGAACACAACTCCCCGGAATGGAAGCGTGCCGGATCGCCCGGCGCCGGCGGCTATGCCAGCGCGCGCGGCATGGCGGCATTGTATCAAATGATGCTGCAAGGCGGCGAACTCGGCGGCAAACGCCTGCTGTCGCCGCGCACCCTGCAATACGCCATCCGCAACTGGACCGGCGATATGGTCGATATGAACATGGGCATGCCGATGCATCGCGGCCTCGGCCCGCATCTGCGCGGCACCACGCCGTCGATCCGCGGCCTGGGCAGCTTTGCCTCCCCTGGCACGTTCGGCCATGGCGGCGCGGGGATCGCCTATTGCTGGGGTGATCCGGAATCTGGCGTGTCGTTCGCCTACCTCACCAATTGCCGCATCCCCGATCCGTGGCATTCGCGCCGATTGGATCTGGTGGCGAATTTCGTGCATTCGGCGATTTTGTAACGCCTGTCAGCAACCCGTTAGGCGGCTAATGCCCGCCCAACGGCACCAGATGTGACAAAAACATCTCCGCGCACGCCCGCCAGCTGAACCGTTCCGCATGGCGCCGCGCCGCTGCCCGATCTGCCCCAAGTGCTGCCAGCGCCGCAGCCCGCAAATCATCATCAACTGCCCCGATATTTCCATCGGCATCGGCCAGCACATCCTTCGGCCCGGTTACGTTAAAGGCCGCAACCGGCGTGCCGCAGGCCAACGCCTCCAGGATCACCAGCCCGAACGTATCGGTCCGGCTCGGGAACACGAAAACATCAGCGCTCGCATAGGCCCGCGCCAGTTCGGCACCGTAACGTGGCCCGGCGAAACAGACTGCCGGATAGTCCCGCCGTAACGCGGCAAGCTGCGGCCCGCCACCAACCACTACCTTGCTGCCTGGCAGATCAAGGTCGAGGAACGCGCGGATGTTCTTTTCCACCGCCACCCGCCCAACATAGATGAAAATCGGTCCCGGCAATCCCCAATCCTCACGCGGCTGGGGGCAAAACAGAGCGAGGTCAACCCCGCGTGACCAGGCGCGCAACGATTTGAACCCCCGTCCGGCAAGCTCACCACGCAAGCTCGCGGTCGCCACCATCATTCCCTGTCCGGCGCCATGGAAGCGGCGAAGAAACCCGTAGAACAATGCCGGCGGTAGCCCGGTCCGGGCATGCACGTATTCGGGAAACCTTGTGTGGAACGCGGTGGTAAACGCGCATCCGCGCTTGCGCGCCCATTTCCGTGCCGACAACCCCAACGGGCCTTCGGTGGCGATATGAAGTGCGTCCGGCGCATAATCCTCGATCAAGCGGCTGAGCTTGCGGCGCGGAAACAGCGACAGCCGGATATCGGGATAGGTCGGGCAGGGAATGGTGCAAAACCGGTCCGGCCCAACAATCTCCACATTATGCCCCAGCACGCGCAACTCTCGTGCCAACGTCTGCAAAGTGCGCACGACGCCGTTGACCTGCGGCTCCCAAGCATCCGAAATGATCAGGATGCGCGCCGGCCGAGGCCCAACCGCGAGCAGGCGGGCGCGAAAATCATCGGGGGCCATGCTGTCAGGCAGGTTGAACCGCCTCAACCTTGCGGGGCGCGAAGAACGACAGCCGGTTCATCGCCGCCCAGTCGATCAGTTCCAGCCGTCCATCGTGATGTTCAACCAGCGCGGTGCAGCTTTCCACCCAGTCGCCGTCGTTCAAGTAGAGCACCCCGTTTATCTCACGCATTTCGGCATGGTGGATATGCCCGCACACCACGCCGTCAAAGCCGCGTCGGCGCGCTTCGCCAGCCAATGCGGCCTCGAACCGATCGATCGCCTTGACCGCTTCCTTGACCTGTCGCTTCGCCCACGCCGATAGCGACCAGTAAGGATAGCCCAGCTTGCGACGCCCGAAATTGAACCACCGATTGACCACCAGCGCGCCGGTGTAGGCCCAGTCGCCGAGCAGTGCCAGGAACTTGGCGTAGCGCACCACGCTGTCGAATTCATCGCCATGCATCACCAGCAGGCGGCGGCCATCGACCAAGCTGTGCACAGCGTCTTTGCGTAACTTAATTCCCGCGATTTCCAGCCCCATCGGCAGCCAGGCGCGAAACATCTCGTCATGGTTGCCGGGGATGTAGGTCACTGCGGCGCCGTTGCGGGCATGCAGCAGGATCAGGCGAATAACTTCGTCATGGGTTGCATCCCAGTACCAGGATTTCCGCAACCGCCAGCCATCGATAATGTCGCCGACCAGATACATCTGCTCGCACGAAACCCGGCGCAGGAAATCGGCCAGAAAATCGCTGCGGCAACCGCGCGTGCCAAGATGCAAATCTGAAATGAAAACCGAACGGTAACTCGGACCCGATGTTTGCTGGCCAATGGCGTGTGCATCGTTCATGACCGCAGCAGATACAACCCCACCCGCGTCGTGCCAGTGAAGATTACATGACGGTCAGGTCGCAAAAAATATCACGCGGATGACTGCGAACCGACATCGAATTGCAATCAAAGCGGCGCATCAAAGGTGTTTTCCGGGCGGCGAACCGAAGGCCATCATGCTGATCATCTTTAATCCGGTTGCGGGCCGCCGCCGTGCGCAACGGTTGTGGCGGGTGCTCGACATCATGGCCACCAGCGGCGTGCGGCTCGAAATCGTCGAAACCCAGTATGCCGGGCACGCCACCACCCTCGCCCGCGCCGCCGCCCATGGCGATGGGCGAACATTGGTGGTTGCAGCCGGCGGTGACGGCACAATCGCCGAGGTCGCGGCGGGGTTGGCCGGCAGTGACTGCAAACTCGGGATCATCCCGATCGGCACCGCCAATGTTTTGGCGCATGAATTGGGACTGAATTTTTCCCCGGCCGGCGTTGCCGCGGCCCTCGCCTTCGGCCGCACCGTAACCCTGTGGCCAGGCGCCGCAGCGGGCAGCACCGGCACGCGATTATTCGTGCAGATGCTCGGCGCCGGGTTCGATGCGCAGGTGGTGCGCAACCTGTCCTTGTCGCTGAAGCGTGCCATCGGCCGGGCATCCTACGTGCTGCAATCGATGCGTGAACTTGGGCGCTACGCTTTTCCACCCATCGCGGTCTCACTCGACGGCGTGGTGTCAGAAGCACGCAGCGTCATCGTCAGCAAAGGGCGGCTTTATGCCGGCCGCTATCTCGTCGCTCCTGGCTGCCGCCCAACCGATCGCGGCTTCAGCGTGGTGCTGTTCGAACGCCCCGGTGCCTGGCAGGCTGCCCTGTGCGGCGCGGCTTTGCCGTTCGATATGATCCCGCAAATGCCTGGCGTGCGGGTCATACGGGCCGCGCATGTCGAACTCGATTGCAGCACCGCCCCCGCCCAGACCGATGGCGATCCGTGCGGCAGCGGCCGGCTGGTGATCGACGATGCTCCGGGTTCAATCGCGGTGGTCGTGGGCTAAATCGCAGGCAATCGCCACCAACCGCGATGCCGGGTTGGCCAGTTCCCCCACAATGTCGAAATGGTGGCGCCCGGCGCAGGTTTCCCAGTTGCCCCCCCAGGCCGCGGCCAACTCCCGCGATTGGCGGGCGTATTCAACGCCCTCATCCGCGCCCACCACCGCGTGCATGGGCCGATGCGGCGATGGCATGAACATTGGCGACAGGCTGCGCGCGACAATCGCGTCCATTCCCAATGCGTCATTAACATGGGTCTGGCAGAGTGGCGGCAGATCGAACAGCCCGCTGATCGGCAGCGCGGCATACACCAGATCGGCCGGCAATCCCTGCGCCGCCCAATCTCGCGCCAGCAGCATCGCTGCCAGATGCCCGCCGGCCGAATGCCCGATTGCCAGCATTTTCCGCCTGTGCCGCCCATATAAGGCCGGCGCCACCGCCAGCAGGTTTTCCACCACCACC
>JACMOQ010000540.1 GCA_014377905.1 Acetobacteraceae bacterium
CCGTCGCCATCGGCTATCCGGACCTGGTCGCCATCGTCAACACCATGCTGAACCAGACCGGCCAGGCGATCGAGGGCATCGCGCTGATCATGGGCGTTTACCTCACCATCAGCCTGACGATTTCGCTCTTCATGAACTGGTACAATGCCCGCATGGCCTTGGTGGAGCGTTGAGATGAGCACGACAGTCAATCACATCCCGATGCCTGCCCGCGCCGAGCCCAAGCTGTTGTCGCTCGGCCCGCTGGAATGGGCGCGGACCAATTTGTTCGGCTCGATCTGGTCATCCCTGGTGACGTTGGCGCTTGGCTATTTCACGTTGAAATTCGCCGTCGGGTTTATTGATTGGGCGCTGATCAAAAGTGTCTGGACGGTGCAGTCGGATGCGGCTGGCAAGCTCGATCCGACCGCCTGCCGCATCGTCAAGGGCGAAGGCGCCTGCTGGGCGGTAATCTGGGACAAGTATCGCTTCATCCTGTTCGGCCGCTACCCGTATGATGAGCAATGGCGCGGGGCGATTGTGATCGCGCTGTTCCTGGCGCTGTTCGTGATCTCGGCAATGCGGCGCTTCTGGCGCAAGGAACTTGCCTATATCTGGATCGCCATCCTGACGACGATCGGGGTGCTGATGTGGGGCGGCGTGTTTGGGCTGGTCTATGTGCCGCAGGATCTCTGGGGCGGGCTGCCGATTACCCTGATTTTATCGACGTTCGGGCTGGCCTTCGCCTTTCCGCTTGCGGTGCTGGTCGCCCTCGGGCGCCGGTCTACCACCCTGCCGGCGGTGAAATTCATTTGCGTGGTCTATATCGTGCTGATCCGCGGGGTGCCGCTGATCAGCCTGCTGTTCATGGCGTCCGTCATGTTCCCGCTGTTCATGCCGGTCGGGCTCAACCCGGATAAATTGTTGCGCGCCCAGGTGGCGATCATTCTGTTCGCCGCTGCCTTCCTCGCCGAAGTCGTGCGCGGCGGGCTGCAATCGCTGCCCAAGGGCCAGTACGAGGCCGCCGATGCGCTCGGGCTGACCTATTGGCAGAAAATGGGCCAGATCATCCTGCCGCAGGCGTTGCGCACGGTGATCCCGCCGCTGGTGAACACTTTCATCGGTTTCTTCAAGGATACCAGCCTGGTGCTGATCATCGGCATCTTCGACTTGCTGACCTCGGGCAAGGTCGCGCTCGCCGAGCCGATCTGGCAAGCTTACAGCACCGAAGTCTATCTCATGCTGGCCTTGATCTATTTCTGTTTTTGCTTCGCGATGGCCCGTTACAGCCGTGGACTTGAACGCGAACTCGGCCGCAGCGTGCGGCGCTAGCAAGGAAACCTGAATGACACCTCCCGACGCCGGCGCGGCCATCGTTCTCGACAAGGTCAACAAGTGGTTCGGCCCGCTCCATGTGCTGCGCGACATTTCGATGTCGGTTGGCCTTAAGGAAAAGATCGTGATTTGCGGGCCGTCAGGCTCCGGCAAATCCACCCTGATCCGCTGCATCAACCGGCTGGAAGTGCATCAGCAAGGCACCATCATCGTCGATGGCACTGAACTCACCGACGATCTGCGCGCGCTCGATACCATCCGCCGCGATGTCGGGATGGTGTTCCAGTCCTTCAACCTGTTCCCCCATCTGACGATCCTGGAAAACTGCACCCTCGCGCCGATCTGGGTGCGCAAGATGCCCAAAGCCGAAGCCGAGGCCGTGGCGATGGAATTGCTCACCAGGGTCAAAATCCCCGAGCAGGCCAAAAAATACCCCGGCCAACTTTCCGGCGGCCAGCAGCAGCGGGTCGCCATCGCCCGTGCCTTGTGCATGAAGCCCAAGATCATGCTGTTCGACGAACCGACCTCGGCACTCGATCCCGAAATGATCAAGGAAGTGCTGGATACCATGATCAGCCTCGCCGAAGACGGTATGACCATGGTCTGCGTCACCCACGAAATGGGTTTTGCACGGCAGGTCGCTGATCGGGTGATCTTCATGGACATGGGCGAAATCGTCGAAAGCGGCACCCCGCATGAGATGTTCGAAAACCCGCAGACCGATCGTTTACAGTTATTCCTGTCGCAGATTTTGCGCGGGCATTAGGGATGTTCCACCCGCAATCGCCAGTCGGCTGATTGCGGCCCCAGCATCCGCGGCGGCTCCCCGCGCCATAGCACCCCCCCATCCATACCCAGCCCCCAACTCGCCCCCACCCCGATTGCGCGCAAGTCGCCCGCGACATTTTCCGCGACGTAGCTAACATGATGATGCCCGTGCAGCACCACTTTCACACCCATCCGGCGCGCAAGATCGGTCAGCACCTGATGCCCGTCGCGATGGCTGCACGGCGCGTCATGCACCACCAGCACATCGGCCCGCTGCGCTGCCAGCGCCTCGACATCCTCGTGCCAAATCGCAATCGTTGACAGCGAATGGGTCAACGCCGCGACATGCTCGGCTCGGAGCGATGGCCCGAGCTTGGCCAGATCGGCCGGCAACTCCGCGCGCTGCCGCAGGCTCGGCGCCCGACGCGAATCCCACACCCGCGGCCGGAAAATCCCCGACAATCCCGCGACCCGCACCCCGGCGATTTCGACCACCCGGCCGTGCAGCGCGCCGGCCGAGGTAATCGGGTTGCGCCCCGGGTCGGCCAGATTGGCCCACATCTCCGGCCCGCCATCATTGTCGTGGTTGCCCGAAATCCAATGCACCGCCACCCCACGATCCAGCAGCGGCCGCGCCAGCTCATCCAGCGGCGCGGTGCATTCGATATCACCCATCAGCACGGCCGCAGTGGGTAGGCGGTCGAGCCGTTCTAGCCCTTCAACAATCGGGCGCCAGTCACGATGGATGTCGCCGATAAAAACAATGCTCATACAGCCTTGCTGCCCCATGGTGCGACGCCGCGCAATTGCCTAGCCTTGCGCTGACAAGGAGGCCCCCATGATCGACCTGAAAACCACCTCGCCCAACGCGATCTACACCGATTACTGCAAGCGCGGCGAACTCGCCTATCAGGTCGATCTCGACACCGGCCGCGCCATCTTCTTCCCCCGCGTCATCGCCCCCGGCACCGGCGGCACCCGGCTCGAATGGCGCGTCTCCAAGGGCCTCGGCACGGTTTACGCCACCACCGCCATCACCAATCGCAACGCCCCGAGCCATAATGTCGCCCTCATCGACCTCGACGAAGGCTTCCGCATGATGAGCCGGGTAGATGATATCGACGCCATGGCCGTCACCATCGGCCTGCGGGTGAAATTGCGCATGGCGGCCGCCGAGGGCGACCAGCCTCCCTATCCCGCCTTCATCCCAGTCGGAGCGGGCGCATGATCCGCGGCAGTGTGGCGATTGTCGGTGCGGCTGAATCCGATCTCGGGCAGGTCGCCCCCGGAACCTCCCCGACTGATCTCATGGCGCAAGCTACCGCCCGTGCCCTGGATGATTGCGGATTGCAGCTGTCCGACATCGATGCCGTCTTCACCGCCGCCTCGCAACTCCGCATGCCCACCCTCAGCCTGTGCGAATATCTCGGCCTCCGCCCGCGCTACCAGGACAGCACCGGCATCGGCGGATCGTCCTTCATGTCCCACCTCGCCCACGCCATGGCCGCGATCGAGCACGGATTGTGCAACGTCGCCCTGATCGCCTATGGCAGCACCCAACGCAGCGTAGGCCGGGCTGCCGCCAGCCCGCGCGAATACAATCCGTACGAAACCCCCTACAAACCCTTCCTGCCAGCATCCGCCTACGCCCTCGCCGCCTCGCGCCACATGCACCAGTTTGGCACCACCCGCGAACACCTCGCCGAAGTTGCCGTCGCCGCCCGCCAATGGGCGCTGCTCAACCCGATGGCCTGGGAGAAGGAACCCCTCAGCATCGACCAGGTGCTGTCGGCCCGTATGGTGTCCTACCCGCTAACGGTGCGCGATTGCTGCCTTGTCAACGATGGCGGCGGCGCAATTATCGTTACATCGGCGGCCCGCGCGAAAACCCTCGGACAGAACGCCGCCTATGTGTTGGGCGTCGGCGAATGCATGTCGCATATGTCGATCAGCCAGATGCCGGATCTTACCGTTACCGGCGCCGCGATTTCCGGCGCGCAGGCCTTCGCCATGGCACGCCTCGCGCCAAAAGATGTCTCCGCGGTCCAGGTCTATGATGCCTTCACTATCAACACGATCCTGTTTCTCGAAGACCTCGGCTTCGTCCCCAAAGGCGAGGGCGGACGCTTCGTCGCCGGCGGCGGCATCGCCCCCGGTGGGCGGCTCGCGGTCAACACCAGCGGCGGCGGATTATCCTACTGCCATCCCGGCATGTATGGGTTGCTGGTGCTGATCGAAGCCGTCCGCCAGGTACAGGGCCGCGCCGGGGTGCGGCAGGTGGCGGGCTGCGATGTCGCCATCGCCCATGGCAATGGCGGGGTGCTGTCCAGTCAAGTAACGGCTTTGCTGGGGTCTGCTGCCACATTATAATTTCGATATCGTAACGAAAATGACGTAAAACTACCCCGAAGCCTCCCCCCCGGAAAAATTCGGAGCCGCCACGTCGCCCACAAACCCCATTTCAACCAACGGTGCCGGAACGGCAACCACCGCCGCCACCATCGC
>JACMOQ010000069.1 GCA_014377905.1 Acetobacteraceae bacterium
GATCCACCGCCGCCACCACCACGACGAGATCACCTTTGGCCTCGTCTATGGATTTTCCGAAAATTTCGTGCTCCCGCTCAGTCATGACGAGGTGGTGCATGGCAAGGGTTCGCTGCTGACCAAGATGAGCGGTGGCGACTGGCAAAAATTCGCCAATCTGCGCGCCTATTACGGCATGATGTGGGGCTATCCGGCCAAGAAACTGCTATTCATGGGGCAGGAGTTTGCCCAGCGCCGCGAATGGTCCGAAGAACGCGCCCTCGATTGGGATTTGCGCAGCGCACCGATGCACGAAGGCGTCCGCAATCTGGTGCGCGATCTCAACCGGCTTTACGCGGCAAAGCCCGCGCTGCACGCGCGTGATTGCGAAGCCGAAGGCTTTGAATGGCTGATCGCCGATGACCGGCAGAATTCGGTTTTCGCTTGGGCCCGCAAGGCGCCGGGCGCAAACCCCGTCGCGGTGGTGTGCAACATGACGCCGGCGCTGCACGATCATTATCGCCTGCCGCTGCCGAATGATGGCGTCTGGCGCGAAATCTTCAACAGCGATGCCCAGGTCTATGGTGGCAGCGGCCAGGGCAATCATGGCACCATCGCGGCGGGGGATGGCGCCGCCCATGTCATCCTGCCGCCACTGGCAACGATCATCTTCGAGTATGAAGCGTAAGGACCGCAGCAGCGGCAAACGGGGAGGACGCAGATGCCACAGAAACGACAGGCACCGCTGGCGCGCGACGCCATGGCCTATGTGTTGGCAGGCGGGCGCGGCAGCCGGTTGATGGAATTGACCGATCGGCGTGCCAAGCCGGCGGTCTATTTCGGCGGCAAGACGCGGATCATCGATTTCGCGCTGTCCAACGCGATCAATTCGGGCATTCGGCGCATCGGCGTCGCCACCCAATACAAGGCGCATTCGCTGATCCGCCACCTGCAGATGGGGTGGAACTTCCTGCGCCCGGAACGCAATGAAAGCTTCGATATCCTGCCGGCATCACAGCGCGTATCCGAAACCCAGTGGTACGAAGGCACCGCCGATGCGGTTTACCAGAATATCGACATCATCGAATCGCACGGGCCGGAATATCTCGTCATCCTGGCCGGCGATCACATCTACAAGATGGACTATGAGTTGATGCTGCAACAGCACGTCAACCAGGGCGCCGACGTGACGGTGGGCTGCATGGAAGTGCCGCGTGCCGAGGCCAGCGGTTTCGGCGTGATGGCAGTCGATGATGCCGACCGGATCGTCGAATTCGTCGAAAAACCCGTCGATCCGCCCGCCATGCCCGGCAAGCCGGACGTGTCGCTGGCGTCGATGGGCATCTATGTCTTTTCGGCGCGTTTCCTGTTCGCCCAACTGGCCCGCGACGCCGCTGACCCGGAAAGTTCGCGCGATTTCGGCAAGGACATCATCCCCTATCTGGTCAAGCACGGCAAAGCCGTGGCGCACCGTTTTTCGGAAAGCTGTGTGCGCGGCAAGGATGAAGGCGGGGTCTATTGGCGCGATGTCGGCACCGTCGATGCCTATTGGGAAGCCAATATCGACCTTACCCACATCATCCCGCAGCTCGACATGTACGACCGGGACTGGCCGATCTGGAGCCATGCGGAAATGGTGCCGCCGGCCAAGTTCGTCCACGACGAAGCCGGGCGGCGCGGCGAGGCCGTGTCCAGCCTGGTTGCCGGCAATTGCATCATTTCGGGCAGCCACGTTAACCGCAGCCTGTTGTTCACCAGCGTGCTCACCCGGTCATGGTCGCATGTGGAGGATTCGGTGATCCTGCCGTGGTGCGACGTTGGCCGCAACGCGCGGCTGAAAAAGGTGGTGCTCGATCGCGGGGTGAAAATCCCGCCCGGGCTGGTGGTGGGGGAGGACCCGATGCTCGACGCGAAACGTTTCCGCCGTACGGAAAAGGGCGTCTGCCTGATCACCCAGCCGATGATCGACCGTTTGGAGCCCTGATGTCGCTGCGCGTCCTTTCTGTTGCATCGGAGGCAGTTCCGCTGGTCAAGACCGGCGGGCTGGCCGATGTCGCGGGCGCGCTGCCGGCGGCGCTGGCGCCGCACGGGGTCGCCATGACGACGCTGCTGCCTGGGTATCCGGCGGTGATCGCGGCGATCGGCAAGGCGCGCAGCGTTCACACATGGGATGCGCTGCTCGGCGAACCGGCGCGGCTGCTGGCCGGCAAGATCGGCGGCAATGACCTGCTGGTGGTTGATGCGCCGGGCCATTTCGGCCGCCCCGGCAACCCCTATACCGACGCGTCGGGCAAGGATTGGGGCGACAATTGGCGGCGGTTTGCAGCGCTGGGCAGGGCCGGCGCCGATATTGCCGGCGGGGCGGTCAAGAACGTGCCGTTCGACCTGCTCCACGCGCATGACTGGCAGGCGGCGATGGCGATCGCTTATCTGCGCCTTGCGCCGTTCGGGTCCGGCCGGCGGATACCCGGCGTGCTGACCATCCACAATCTCGCCTTTCAGGGCTGGTTCGACCAGCGCATCTTTGCCAGCCTTGGCCTGCCCGCATCGGCATGGTCGATCGACGGGGTGGAAACCTATGGCGGCGTCGGCTTCCTCAAGGGCGGGCTGCAACTGGCGGACATGGTGACAACCGTCAGCCCGACCTATACCAGCGAGATCTTGCGGCCCGAGTTCGGCATGGGGCTCGAAGGCCTGATCGCCCTGCGCGGTGACAAGATGCGCGGCATCGTCAACGGCATCGAC
>JACMOQ010000541.1 GCA_014377905.1 Acetobacteraceae bacterium
ACCTTACCGGTGCGGTTTATGGTTTGACCGCCGCAGTAATGGGACTTGGCTTTCTGGTGCATGTTTTGCGGGTGTTTCGTGACCAGGATGGTGCTGGCATCACTTTGAACCGCGATGCGCCGGCGCGTGCATCGTTTAAGTTCTCGATCCTTTATTTGTTCGTGCTGTTTGGCGCGCTCGCGGTGGATCGTTTCGTTGGTTGACCTCCCCGCCAATCTGTCGCGCGCCGAGTCCGACCAGTTGAAGCGTCGCCGTCGGGGCCGTAACTGGGCAATGTTGCTGTCGCTGGTGGCGCTTGCGGTGCTTTTTTATGCCATCGCGGTGGTGAAGATGTCGGTAAACCAATAATGGCCGGCGCCCGGAACAGTTTCGTCGGCGGTGCGCTGGTGGCCGTGATGGTCGGGATGGTGGGTTTGTCGTTCGCGGCTGTGCCACTTTATCGCGCGTTCTGCGCGGCAACCGGCTATGGCGGCACGCCGCAAATCGGCCCTGGCAGCAGCCCCGGGGTAACAGAAGCCCTGATTACGGTGCGATTTGACGCCAACACCGCGCCCAGTCTGCCGTGGTATTTCGCCCCGGCACAGGCGCAGACCACGCTGCGTCTTGGCGAGGAGCAGGTTGCCTTCTACACCGCCCGCAATGACGCGAAAACGCCGGTCACCGGCGTGGCGATTTATAATGTGAGCCCCGACAAGGTCGGCAAATATTTCCACAAAACGGCGTGTTTTTGCTTCAATGAGCAGACCCTGGCGCCCGGCCAGGACATGGCGTTCCCGTTGAGCTTCTGGGTTGATCCCGCGATTGCGACCGACCCAGATACCGCCGATGTGCGTGAGATCACGTTGTCATATACGTTCCTGCGCTCGCTGAACGATGCGGCAAAGTCCGAGGCGTTGGCCAAAGCCGGCACCCATGTCGGCCCATTGCTGCGATAACCGTGATCAACCATTCCGCAACAGCCCTTGATGTGGCCGGCGAATTGGGGATTATGCGACAAGACCGATCACAACAGTTTTGGCTAGACGTTCAACAGGTGGACAGGGCATGAGCAGCGACAATCACGGCGCGTCGGCAATCACAAGCTCCGGCTTGAAGCAGCCTTATCACCTTGTTGACCCGAGCCCGTGGCCGCTGGTTGGCGCGATGGGCGGCGGGTTGACTCTGTTCGGCACCGTCATCGTGGCCCATTACGGCAACTGGCTGCCGCTGATCGCGGGCTTGCTGACCGTGTTGGCGACGATGTTTTTCTGGTGGCGCGATGTGGTGAAGGAAAGCCGCACCGCCGGCGTCCATACCCCGGTGGTGCGCCTTGGGCTGCGCTACGGCATGATGTTCTTCATCACCTCGGAAGTGATGTTTTTCGTCGCGTTCTTTTGGGCGTTTTTTCACTTCGCGCTGTACCCCGAACATGTGCTTGGCGTCGAAAACCCGACCTGGCCGCCCGCCGGCGTGCTGACCTTCGATCCGTTCCACCTCCCGTTGTTCAACACGATGATCCTGTTGTTGTCCGGCACCACCGTGACCTGGGCGCATCACAGCATCATCGAAGGCAAGAACCGCGAAGCTGTATGGGCGCTGGTGATCACCGTGCTGCTCGGTCTCAGCTTCACCGCTTGCCAGGCGTTCGAGTATTCGCAAGCGCCGTTCAAGTTCATGGGCGGCGGCGTCTATCCGGCGGTGTTCTTCCTGGCGACCGGGTTCCACGGATTTCACGTCATTATCGGTACGCTGTTCCTGTTGGTCTGCGCCATCCGCGCCCAGGCCGGGCACTTCACCCCGACCCGGCATTTTGGCTTTGAGGCAGCTGCCTGGTATTGGCATTTCGTCGACGTGGTCTGGCTGTTTCTGTTCATTTGCGTCTATTGGTGGGGCCACGGCGTTATCGCCGGCGAGTGACCGACGCCCTAGATGCGGTGATGCGCCCGCTGAAAGCCGAATTGATCGCGTGGCGACTCCATCACCGTTCGTCAAAAATGGGCCTGTGACGGCGGTGCGACGTCTGGTGTTGCCGGCTTTGTCCACGATAATTATGCTGGTGGTTCTGATTGGTTTGGGAGTGTGGCAGCTTAACCGGATGGTCTGGAAGCAAGGATTGCTCGACCAGATCGCCCGTGCCGAGGCACAACCGGCCATCGACCTCCCTGAAACCCCCGCTGCATTCGCAAAAATTCGCCTGACCGGCACGTTTCGCGGTGACCTCTGGAGCCTTTATGGCGCCCAAGGCCGCGATACGATGCAGAGCACGCAAATGGGTGCGCAATTGCTCGGGGTGATGGATCTTGTATCCGGCGGGGCGGTGCTGGTCGCGCTCGGCTGGGTGCCAGGAATCAACGCCCATCCCCCGGCCGGCGCTGCAACCATCGAGGGGTTCATTCGCCCCGCCGAGCAGGCCGGGTTATTCGCCGCCCGCGATGACCTGACCACCCGGCGGTTCTTCACCCTCGACCCCGCCACAATCGGCGCCGCACTCGGGGTGAAGCTTGCGCCCTACACGGTGATCGCAATCGGCCCGGCCGGCATGCCCGACCCGGCCCGCAGCCTGCCACGCCCGCCGAACAACCATTTCGGCTACGCGCTGACCTGGTTCAGCTTTGCAGTAATCCTGATTGTCATCTTCCTCATCCATGCTCGAAAGACTCTGCGCCCATGACCGGCAATACCGCCTATGCCCGGCTTACCGCCCGCTTCACCCGGCTTGCGACCTTGGGGGAGGCCGCTGGCATGCTGGGCTGGGACGCTGCCGCGATGATGCCCCCGGGTGGCGGGGCGGCGCGGGGCGATCAGATGGCGGTGCTGGCGGGGCTTGGCCATGAAATGCTGACCGCGCCCGCCGTCGCTGATGACCTGCTGGCGGCCGTGCCTCCGGCCGATCCCTGGCATGAGGCCAATCTCGGCCTGATGCGCCACGCCCATCGCCGCGCGACGTCGGTGCCGGCCGATCTGGTCGAGGCGCAAAGTCGGGCCAATTCGGCGTGTGAGCAGGTCTGGCGCGGTGCCCGCAAGGACGCTGATTTCGCCGCGGTGCGGCCGCACCTGACCGAGGTCGTGGCATTGGTCCGCCAGCAGGCGTCCGCTTTGTCGCCGGCGCTCAACCTGTCGCCCTATGATGCGCTGATGGATGGCTATCAGCGCGGAATTGGCGCGGGGGATGTGGCGCCGGTTTTTGCCAATTATGCGCAATTCCTCGCAACCGCTTTGCCGCAGGCCGAAGAAATTCAGGCCCGCCGCGGCGCCCCCCTCCCGGTGCAGGGGACATTTCCGCAGGAATTAACGGAAGCACTGTGCCGCCGCCTGTCACACCGCGCCGGGTTGGAGGTTGACCATTCCCGCCTCGACAAATCCACCCATCCGTTCTGCGGCGGCACGCCGACGGATGTGCGGATCACCACCCGTTATTACGACCATGATTTTTCGCCGTCGGTGATGGGCGTGCTGCATGAAACCGGACACGCGCTTTATGAACGCGGCCTGCCCGCGAGGTTTTCCCGTCAACCGGTGGGGGAAGCCGCCGGCATGGCGGCGCATGAAAGCCAGTCGCTGATTGTCGAAATGCAGGCCTGCCGCACCGACGCATTTCTTGGCTGGCTCGGGGGGGAATTGCTGCAAACCTATGGCGGCGATCCGGCGGTGTATGCTGCTGGCAATCTTGGCCGGCTGACCCGGCATATCGAACGCGGCTTCATTCGCGTCGATGCCGATGAAATGACCTATCCCGCCCATGTCATCCTGCGCTTCCAACTCGAACAGGCGTTGGTTTCAGGTGATCTGGCGGTGGCCGACCTGCCTGGCGCGTGGAATGACGGACTGCATAAGCTGCTCGGCATCACGCCCCCCAACGATGCCCAAGGGGTGTTGCAGGACATTCACTGGTATGACGGCGCGATCGGCTACTTCCCGTCCTACACGCTGGGTGCGATGGCGGCCGCGCAGTTGATGGCGGCGGCGCGTCGTGCGGAGCCGGGGTTGGATGCGGCGCTGGCGCGTGGCGATTTATCGGTGCTGCTCGGCTGGCTGCGCACCAATGTGCACGGGCGCGGCAGCCTGCTGGGGTTTAACGATCTGCTGCGCGCGGCGACGGGAAAGCCGCTCGATCCGGCGGATTTCCAGGCCCATCTCGCAGCGCGCTATCTCGGGGGTTAATCCGCCGCTTCCGCCACACCACCATATTGGCTTTGCGCCTCGGGCGCAGAAAGGTATTGATCGGCGACATCGCCGGCGACCAGGCGCCGGTCGCGCGCCCGTGGATCGCCAAAGCCCGTCCCGCCGGCGAGCTGGACTTCGACAATCCGGTCGGTGGTGCTGAGGGTGATCATCTCCCCAGTGCCGCAATCATGCACCACCTCGCCTGCCAGGTTGAGCACCACGCCCCGCACCCCACCGCCGGCGAGCCCGCCAAACAGGCCCGGCGGATCAACCCCAAGCCCCTCGGGATAGACCGAGAACAAGGTCGGCAAGCCATCGTCATCGAGTTTGCGCAGCCTTGTCCGCACCCCCAGGCCGCCACGCTGGTGGCCGGGGCACCAGCGATTTTTCCACCACCAGGATCGGCGCGCGGGTTTCCATTAACTCGATGGATGTGTGGGACGCCGAGGTCGGATAAAGCAGCGCCGATTTTCCATCGCCATGCGCACTGCCGCCCTGGCTCGCCGCCGGTGAAAAAATGATCGGCGTAGACCCGGCCCGCGCGATCGCGCCCGTAGATGTTGATGGCGTGCGGCAGGCCGGTGACCGGCTGAACCTGGGCGGGGGCT
>JACMOQ010000070.1 GCA_014377905.1 Acetobacteraceae bacterium
CGGCAAGGGTTGTGGTGTCGGGCAGCCGGCGGGTGATGAAACTGTCACCGGTGGCGGCGAAACTGATTGGCGCGGGCATGGCGGGCTCCTGGCGTGCCGCGCCAGTGTGCGGTCAGGCGTGCTGAAGGTCCAGCCGCCGTTTGATCCGGTCGAGCCGGGATTCGAGATGGTCAATGCGCAGATTGACGTTAGCTTAGTGGCTCATCTCGGTGGCGGCAAGGTTGCCGACCTGGATTTTGAGCGCGGTTACGCGACGCTTAAGGTCACCCAACGATTCAATCACCATATCCATCTTGCGATCCAGGCGGCGCAGATAGACAAGCATTAGATTTTCCGGCTGATCGCTCATCGCACTTTCACCATTGATTGCGGTGACACCTTACACCAGCGGCACCGCATTTGCTATAAAACATCCAATGTCCACCGGAGAGACCCAGATTATGCCCCATGACGGTCACGAACACCCGCACGATCATTCCAAGCCTGCCGTCGATTGGAAGCATAACGGCGTTCGCGTCATCCCGGGCGACCAGCTTGATACCAACACCGCCCAAACCCCGGGCATGAACCGGGCGGCGGCGATCAATTTTGCCCGTGTCGGGGCGCAGAAAATCTGGGCTGGCACGGTCCATATTCATGCCAACGCCAAGACTGGCGTGCATCACCATGGTGCGCTGGAAAGCGTGATTTACGTGATCAAAGGCCGTGCCCGGATGCGGTGGGGCGACAAGCTCGAATTCGTCGCCGAAGCCAAAGCCGGCGACTTCATTTTCGTGCCGCCTTATGTGCCGCATCAGGAAATTAATGCGTCGCCCGATGAAACGCTGGAATGCGTGCTGGTGCGGAGCGATAACGAAGCGGTGGTGGTGAATTTGGACATTGAGCCGGTGGAAAAGCCCGAAAACGTGCTGTGGATCGACCCGATCCACAAAGCGGCCCCGCCGCTTTAGCCGGGGACAAGCCTTCAGATGGCCTCACTCCGCGCCAACCTCCGTGAGCTTCGTCCCGCCATCGCCATCCTGGTGGGAACCTCGGTGATGCTGAGCCTGGCCATGGGTTTGCGGCAAAGCCTCGGGCTGTTCATGCCGCACATGACCAGTGACCTGAACATTTCGGTGTCAGATTTCACCATTGCGATTGCGGTGCAGAACTTGGCCTGGGGGTTCCTGCAACCGATCGCCGGTGCGCTGACGGTGCGGGTGGGGTTTCGCCCGATCATGCTGGTGGGGACGGTGCTGTATATCGCCGGCCTCGCGGTTCTTGCGGTCGCGAACGGGATGGTGATGGTGGTGCTCGGCGCCGGGGTGCTGATCGGGGTGGCACTGGCTTGCACTGCGTCGTCAATTGCGATGTCGGTGGCGGCGAGGACGGCATCGCCGCAATTGCGCAGCATGGTGTTCGGGATCGTGTCGGCGGCCGGATCGGTGGGCTCGGCAATTGCAGCCCCGCTCGGGCAGTTTCTCAACAATGATTTTGGCTGGCGCTATGGCGTGATGGGTTTTGTGGTGCTCGCCGTTGTAATGGTGCCGGCGGCGTGGTTCGCCGGGCGCGCCGATGCGGTCGTGCTGCCACCCCCGGTCGCGGGCAGTGTCGATGGGGGGACAGCCGGCGCGGCGTTCATGGCGGCCATCGGCAGCCTGCCATTCATAATCATGGCGGTGGCCTATTGCGTGTGCGGTATGCAGTTGGTGTTCCTGACCACGCATTTACCGTCCTACCTCGCGCTTTGTGGCTTGGACCCGATGCTGGGTGCCCAGGCGCTGGGGGTGATCGGCGGCGCCAATATCGTCGGCAGTCTGTTTTTTGGCTGGGCGGGCGGGCGCTGGAACAAGCTGGCGCTGCTCGGGATGATTTATGTGGTGCGCTCGCTGGTGCTGGCCGTCTATTTCATCGCCCCGCCAACGCCTACCGGTACGCTGGTATTCGCCGCCTTGATGGGGCTGACCTGGCTCGGGGTGGCGCCGCTGGTGGCTGGGGCTGTCGCCGAGATGTTCGGGCTGCGCTGGCAGGCGATGATCCAGGGCATTGCCTTTGTCGGGCATCAACTCGGCAGCTTTGTCGGTGCGCTCGGTGGCGGGGTGTTGTTTGATGTGTCGGGCACCTATGATCTTGCGTGGCGGTTTGGCGTGGCAACCGGCCTGATCGCGGGTGCGGTGCAAATCAGCATGGCGCTGTTCCGGCCAAGCAAACCGCCGCGCCTCGCGGTTGCATGAACCGTTTGGACTGGCTGGCGGATCGATTTTTGCCGGCATGAGTATAATCCGACCCTGGGACGCAGTCCGCCAACCCGCAAAACTTTCCCCTAGCAACGGGGCGGCGGGTGATCGCCGAAATTGAAATGCAACAGATTTTGGCCCAACGTGCCGCAGTTGGAAAACTGGACCATGCGCTGCCGGCAATGCCAAAACGCCTGGACGAGGTCGATATTCTTGCCCAGATCGCTAAAGTCGCCGACATCATTCCTGGACAGTGTTTCATCCGCGAGGGCGATCCGGCCGCGCATTATGTCCTGGTGACGGCGGGCTCGGTCCGGGTCTTCAAGGCACTTCCCGATGGTCGCCGGGCCATTACCGGCTTCGCGGGGCCGGGCGACTTTCTTGGCTTGGCCGCGCTTGATTGTTATGCGACCACCGCCGAGGCGATCAACGCGGTTCAGATTGTGCGGTATAAGCGGTTGGACATGGCCCCGGTATTGGCGGCCTTCCCGGCGCTGGCAACCTTGTTGCTGGTTGCGGCGGCAAGTGAACTGGTCGCAGCCCAGGCCCATATGATGCTGCTGGGACGGATGAACGCGCGGGAAAAGCTGGCGGCATTTTTGATGGGACGAGTGGTGGCGCGCAACCGCGACGTGGCGCTGCCGTTGGCACGGGTCGACCTTGCCGATTATCTTGGTCTGACCGTCGAAACCATCAGCCGTGCGTTCGGTGCGCTCAAGCGCGACGGCATGATCGTGATCCACAATGCGGCGTCGATCACCATTTGCGACTATCTGGCACTGAAAGCCCTGGCCTCAGGGGCGGACCCGCGTTTGGCGCGGCATTAAGACGTCCGCGAACATTCAATCTGACCGGATCACACTCAACCGGCGGTCGAGCACCCGGACGGCATTGCCGATGGAACGGTCAATTCCGCCGAGCGCGACCCGTTCGATCGCGGTCTTCGGACCACACCAGCTCAGCGCAGGCCTGAGCAAGGTTCTAGGAAAAGTCTTTTTTTGTTCTAAAAAAAGACCTTAATGTGCCTTCCCGGTAAACCGGGGCGCCCGCTTTTCGAGAAATGCCGCCACGCCTTCCTTATGGTCCGGCGACGCGCTTGCCAGACCCTGCACATCGCGCTCCATATCCAGCGCCTCGGCCATCGACGAACTGCCACCGGCGGCGAGCAGCTTGCGGATCAGGGTCAGCGCCATGGTCGGCATTTTTGCCATCCGCGCGGCGAGCTTGTGGGCTTCGTCCATCAAGGCGGCGTCTTCGACGACTTGCCAGATCATGCCCCAGGCCAGCGCGGTTTCGGCCGGCACAGGCTCGGCCAGCATCGCCATGCCGCGGGCGCGGGCGGACCCGGCGAGGTTGGGCAGCAGGTAGGTGCCACCGGCGTCGGGCACCAGGCCGATCTTGGCGAAGGCTTGCAGAAATTTGGCTGATTTGCCAGCGATCACGATGTCGCAGCCGAGCGCGATGGATGATCCGGCACCGGCGGCGAAGCCGTTGACGGCGGCGATGGTCGGCATGCGCAGGTTGTGCAGGCGGCGGGCGAGCGGGTTCCAGGTGTCTTCCAGGGTGCTGCCGGCGCTGCGCGGGCGGCTCGGATCGTTACGGCCAGACAGATCGGCGCCGGCGCAAAAACCACGGCCAGCGCCGGTCAGCACCAAAGCGCGGCAATTTTCGTCAGCTTCGGCTTCCTTGAGGCAGTCATTGAGGCGGTTGACGGTCGCACGATCAAGCGCGTTCATCTTGTCGGGGCGGTTGATGGTCAGCAACCGGTAGCCGTCATGGATTTCGGTTAAGATCGTGTCGGACATTGAATTCGTTTCCTCGTCGTTGATTTGAAATCAGCATACCGCCTGATTTTGCATGACGCCAATACCCGAAGCTGCCGCTTGGGGTCGTGACGCGGCGGGAAACTGCGGCTAGGTTCCCGGCAACGTCCAGGAGAGTCAATTAACATGTCAGCCGAACGGCCGCTGTACACCCATGCCCAATTATCCCGCATGCTCAACGCCAAAAGCATTGCTATTATCGGCGCATCCGCGCGGCCTGGCGCCTTTGGCGAGCGGGTGCTGGTGAACCTCGCCAGCTATACCGGCAATATCTATCTGGTGAATGCGCGCTACGAGACGATCGGCGACCGCAAATGCTACCCGAGCGTGACCGCACTGCCGGAAAGCGTCGATGTGGCAGTGATTGTGACGGCGCGCGACGCGGTTGAAGGGGTGATGCGGGAATGTATCGC
>JACMOQ010000542.1 GCA_014377905.1 Acetobacteraceae bacterium
AATCAAACACAAATGCACCTGCCTCGGTGCCGATGTTGTCAGCCCAGATCGTTTTGCCCGGTAAGTCTGGCCCGAGCCAGTCCGCGCCGCGCGCTACCATGATCGGGGCAGTAAATCCCAACGCCCCCCACGCCACCGCGAAGCGTTCCAGCATGTCGCGCCGCGCCCCGAACCAGCCCAGCCGAAGGTCGCGCGGATAAGCCACCAGCGCATCGACCAGAAATGGCACGACATGGCGGGCATCGTAGTCGATGCGGTCGCGGCTCGCGCGTCCATGCAGCAAATGGCTCGGGGCTGTCATCGGTGCCCCGATTGCCTGCCGCAGCGCACCGATGTAAGTCGCACCGCCCTTATCGAGCCGGGTTTCCTCGATCGCGGCGTCCGCCAGCCCCCAATTGGGCTGACCAGGCGCGATTGCCGCGTGCACATCCTCTACAAAAACCCGCCAGTCATTGGCAACGCCGCCGGGCTTGTGCGCGGGGGTCACCTGGCGGGTATGGTCGCAATGATAACCGCCAAGCCGATGGTCGAGCGCACCGGTACGCCCATGGATCAACGCCAGGCGCCGGGCGATATTGGCGTCCACGTGCCAACCGAGCAGCATGCGCTCGTCAAACCCGTGCATCGCCACCAGGTCTTCGCGCAAAACCAACTGGAAATCGCCCGGCCCGTCGAAGCCGAAGAAGTCATTATCGGCGGCGACGATCTCATTGAGGTGAAAATCCGAACCCCAGGCCCGCACCGTCGCGATCGTGCCAACCGGATCGCCGCGATCGAGCGATTCCCACAAGGTTTCCGGGATTTCAAAGCGAGGCAGATGATAATAACCATCTTGCAGGGGCCGGATGATCTCGGTCAGGTCTGCGTCCCCATGCGGCACGAAAATCATGTCAGTGTTGGTCGACAGCACCCATCGATTGGTCGGATTGGCCCGCCGCAGCGCCACGTTTCGTGCGATCGGTTCCAGCGCCGCCAGATGGGTCTGGCCGCGAAACCGCGCGTGCAGCGCGGGCCGCACCCGCAAAACCCGCAGCCGAGTGCGCGCCTTGTCTGTCAGCGTATCGGCGATCGCTTCCAGGAAGGTCGGGAAATCATCCGGGGTGTTGTAGTCTACAAACAGGATTTCATCATCGGGATCGCTCAGCAATTCGGCGATGTTGTTCAAGCTCAACGCCGCCCGTTTGTGCAGGTTGTAGCCATAGCTGTCGTTGCGGCCGTAGAGAATGACAGAGATCAGGGAACGTACCTCGCGGTTGGGCTTGGCTTGTGGCCCCGGAAATAGCAGGATGCAAGCCAAGTTCAGGAGGACGCCATGCCCGCCGATGTCATGACCGGAATTACACCCACCCCGACCGGCGGCCCGCTCGGCGCCGAGATCGGCAATGTCGATCTGCACCGCGTCGATGACGCTCTGTTTGCCGCCATCCATCGCGCCTGGGTCGATCATCAGGTGCTGCTGTTCCGCGGCCAGTCAATGACGGACGCCGATCTGGTGGGGTTCTCCCGCCGCTTCGGTGACCTCGATTTCGCCCCCGTGCAGGAAGCCGGCCGAACCTCGACCGACGGGTTTCCGGAAATATATGTTGTGTCCAACGTGGTCGAAAACGGTGTGGCGATCGGCAGCCTCGGCGCCGGCGAAGCGGTGTGGCACACCGATATGTCGTATCTGCCAGCGCCGCCCAAAGCCAGCATGCTTTATGCGCTGGAAGTGCCGCCGATCGGCGGCAATACATCCTTCTGCGATATGTACGCAGCCTTCGACAGCCTGCCACCGGCCCTGAAAACCCGCGCGCTCGGGTTACAGGTCAAGCATGATGGCACGTATAACAGCGGCGGCTTTATCCGCCAGGGCGTGACACCAACCGACGATCCACGCCAGGCGCCGGGGATGATGCACCCATTGGTCTGCACCCATCCCGATAGTGGTCGCAAGATGCTCTATCTCGGCCGACGCCGGATGGCGTGGATCGAGGGTTTGAGCCTTGTGGAATCAGACTCCTTGCTCGACGACGTCTGGGCCCATGCAACCGCGCAGGCGCTGGTCTGGACCCATGCCTGGCAGGTCGGCGATCTGGTGCTGTGGGATAATCGCTGCACCATGCATCGGCGCGATCCGTTCGATGCCGACACGCGCCGGGTGATGCACCGCACCCAGGTCAAGGGCGCAGCGCCGCCGGCGGCGTGACCGGGCGGGAAGCTGGCCTGCGTTAGACGGCCAGCCGCTTTTCCCGTATTGCGGCAAACAACTCCGGCAGATGCGCGAAACTGCCGACGTCGAGCTGTTTTACCAACGGATCGCGGCCGGACATTCCGCCATCGCGACGTATCCGCTTTAACTCATCAATGGCGTCGGTGTCGCCGGCTGCGGCGCGGCGTGCCACGTCGCTCACCTGTTTCACCAATTGCAGTTCACTGTCCCTCAGCAAAGCGTGAAATTCAGGCGCCAGCGGTTCCAGCTGATCATTGTCCGGTTCGCGAAACAGCGCCTGCAGAATTTGCAATTGGCGATATCGCCCAACATTAACCGGTGTTTCGCAGAAACTCCCCAACCGTTCGGAGATATGATACATCGTAATAAAATAGCTGGTATTGTACGAATGGCCCGGCAGAATATCATTCACTATTTTATGATATAATGGGTCAGTTGACAAATCAGTTGCAAGAAACGCATTGCCTTTTTCTTCAAGTTTGTTGAAAAGCGTAAATCCAAACGACTTGCGAGAAACCCCAGCAATGGCGAGCGGCTTCGGTGCAATTGTTATTTTTTTGCCGAGGCCCATTGCGACATTGGCAAGGTAATAGTCTGGGTAAGGCGAATGGAATACCTTGCCATCCTTGCGAATGCTGTCGAGAAAATTCTTCGAAAAACAAAAGGCCTGCATATTGAAGGTAAAATTTCGTTTGAATTCCATCGAGCCTGTTACCGCGAACTGTGCGGAAGCCGGATCTAGCGTCACGATGTCACCTTCACCCTCAAAGAAAAACCCACTGCGAAGGTCGATCACATAGCCAGACGGTTCCCAGGGTGCGACGCCAGGGTGGAAAAACTGAAGCAGACCCGAGTAAATGAAATCGGGGCCTTTGTGAAAACGCGTGATGAACTCGATTGTGGGCATGAAATCGGGCGTAAGTCCGTCATCGTCACCAAAAAGCGTGACATAATCACCGGTGCCCTCATCAATGGCGCGGTTCCAGCTATCTGTTACCGGCAATGTGACATTGGATCGAACGCACCGCACTCTCCTGTCGTTCAGGGCGGCGATATGGGGCGCAATCGGATCGTCAGAGTTGTTGTCGAATACAACGCACTCCCAATTCTCGTAGCCTTGATTGATCACGGTATGCACCGCGTCCATCACTAGTTCGGGGCCGCTGCGCGTCGGGATGACAATCGAAATCTTCGGCAGCCGGTCCGAAACAATATATCGGTCGCGTTTGGCATGGGTTAGGGCAAGGCGCCCTTTGGTCATAGGAAAACCAAGCCGGGAGAATAGCGGTGGCGAAAAATTGGCATAGGCGCCCCACGACAACGCTGCCAGTTGCGTACGATCCGCTTCTGACGCGGTTTCAAACGATCGGACCTGATTGTCGGCCACCATCACGTTCGATTGATTGCCAAGTCGGAAGCCATTTGCTCCAGGCCATTGCTCGGTTTCAAAGGCCCGCCCGTCAGCGCCAACCAGGACCGAGCGCAGCCCAAGCTCGGCGATTCGGGTCGGCAGCCCGTCGACGCCGCTTTCAAAGCGCACGCAATCGAACTTTGTGTTGCCGACATCAAAGCCCATGCCATTCAAAACGTCACGGCGCATCGCAAAAGCGTTGCTGCGCAAATGCGGATTAGGGAATCGATTGAAGTGGTCAAGGCCGCCCAGCCCGCCGCCATGTCGGGTGATCGCACGCCAATGGCGGGCGAAACCGTCTGCAATTCCAGCCGAGGCTAGCAATTCATTTACCGACGGGTAAATACCAGCCAAAGCGGGGGCGCTGGCCATCCATTCAGGCGCATGGGCGGTCAACTGCGACGTGAACGCCGCCGCAATCTGCGGGTCGTAAGGAATGAGTTTTCCCGAGCAAAGCCAAATGACCTTGCTGATCATGCCGATGGAGTCATAAAGGCTCTCGTACGACGCGGTTGCGCTTGTTATTCCCACCGACGGCGAGGTGAATAAGGGTTGCAGTAGCTTCAGCAACCAATCATCCGTGCGAATTTCTGAATAGGTATTCATGAAACACACATATTCATGGTCTATTTTCAATGATGTCGTGAGGTAGGCCTGAATATCAAAGCCGCTATCATCGATATCGATTGTCTTATAGGCAATACCGGCCAACATTAGTGCGATAGCGAGCCTTGTTCCGGGCTTGGTCGCCGCGCCCTTGTGGATGACAATCAACTCGTGAGGGTATCCAGCCTGAAATTTGCGATAGGATTGGGTGAATTTCACAAAATCTTTCGCGGAGCCGTCCTCTGACCTCGCAAGATAAACAACTGCAGCAGATTTCAACAGACTTCTCCAAAAAGTATAAATGGCAGAAGGGTGGCGGACTTTAAGAAGGTTTCGATATCGACAGCTTCACCGATAGGTGGCGATCCTGCTCGGGCAATGTCACGCCTTACGCAGCGGCCGACGGCCTACAACGAGCACCTAGCCGCCCCCTTACGCCGACGATGTAACAGCGGCTGGCCATTAAGTCGAGGTGGTATGTGATCCATTACTAACGATCCGCTCATGCTCGACACCCCGGCGGGTCCGGCCTATCACGGCCAGAATGAAACTTCTCCATGTCATCGCCGGCGCCGCGATCGGTGGCGCGGAAACCTTCGCCCAGGACGCCATCCTGGCGCTGCACGCGCGTGGTGTAGCGCAAACCGTGCTGACCCGGCCATGGCCCGCGGTGATGGCGCGCTACCAGGCGGCCGGCGTCGATGCCCGGCCGTTTTCGTTCACCCGGCTCGATCGGTTGAAACTCGCCCCCAGGCGTATCCGAACGTTGGCGACCGAGCTCGGGGTCGATCTCGTCCAGGCATGGATGCAGCGCGCTGGAAGTTTTGTGCCCAGCGCCATGCCATGCCCGGTGATCGGCTGGTTTGGCGATTATTACAACCTCAAATATTTTCCCAATGCCGATTGCTGCGTCGCGGTTACCCCAGATATCAGCCGTTACATTGTGGCCGAGGGCCGACCGGTCGATCGGGTTTTCACCGTCAACACCTTCGGCACCATGCCGGCGGCCGCCCCGGTCAGCCGTGCCAGCCTCACCACCCCTGACGATGTGCCTCTGCTGCTGGTTCTGTCGCGCATGCATCGGGTCAAGGGCATCGACACCATGTTGCACGCTTTGGCGGAAACGCCCGGTGTCTGGTTGTGGTTGGCCGGCGATGGGCCGGAGAAAGCGGCGTATGAAGCCCTGGCACGCCAGCTCGGGGTGGCTGAACGGGTGCGCTTCCTCGGCTGGCGCAATGATCGTCGTGCCTTAATTGAGGCTTGTGATGTTGTTGTCTTGCCCAGCCGCTACGAACCGTTCGGCACCGTGATCGCCGAGGCCTGGGCGATGGACCGGCCGCTGGTCGCAACCCGTGCCGACGGTGCCCGGCAATATGTTGTAGACGGACAAAGCGGCCTGCTCTGCCCGATTGATGATGCCGCAAGCCTTGCCGCATGCTTGCGCCGGGTCGTGGCTGATCCGGACCTGCGCACCCGTCTGGTCGCGGGCGGGGCGGCGGCCTACCAGGCGGACTTTACCCGCGATGTGGTGACCGACCGGCTCCTGGCCTGCTACACGCACTGCATCGAGCTTGGAAAGTGCCCATGATGCCCACCCGCATCGACCGCTATCTTTTCCACCAATTGTTGATCGGGATGATCGCGGTGACTATTGGGCTGACCGCATTGGTCTGGCTGGTCTCGTCGCTGCGCTATGTTGAGCTGGTGGTCAGCCACGGTCAGTCAATGGTGGCATTTCTCAAGCTGACGGCGCTGAAAATCCCGGAATTTGTAGCGGTGATCTTGCCGATCGCCTGTTTCGCGGTGACGTTGCGGATTTATCTCCGTTTGTCCGACGATCGGGAACTGACGGTGATGCGGGCGGCCGGCATGTCGCAATTCGCCCTCGCCCGCCCCGCGTTGGGGGTGGCTGGGGTGACGGTGCTGATCGGCTATGGGCTGAGCCTGTGGGTGGTACCGCTATCGGCGACGGTGTTTCGGGAATACCTTTTCCAGATCCGCAACCAGCTTGATGCCTTCGTGCTGCAAGAAGGCGTGTTCAACCAGATCACCCCGCAGATGATGGTCTATGCACGGGCGCGCGAACCGGATGGCACGTTGCGCGGCATCATGGTCGATGACAGCCGGGACAAGCAGCACCCCTATACCGTCTTCGCCGAAACCGGACGCCTGGTGATTGGCGCCAGTGGCCCGCAAGTCATCCTGAAGGCTGGCACACGGCAGGAAATCGATCGCCAGACCGGGCGGCTGAACGTGCTGTCGTTCAGCGAGAACATATTTGATCTGTCGCTACCCAAAGGCGACGTCGAGCAACGCGTGCGTGACACCGGCGAACTTGGCCTGCGCGAATTGCTCAATCCCGGCCCGACATTAGCCGGCCGGCAGGATTTGCCGCGTCTGCGGGGCGAGGCATTCAAGCGCATGACATCACCGCTCAGCACCGTTGGCTATGTTCTCATCGCGTTGATCTGCGTGCTGTCAGGACGCTTCCAACGCCATGGCAGCCTGGTGCGCCCGTTGGTGGCGGTGGCGGTGGTGGTTGGCCTGATCGCGATCGGGTTGGGCACCGATAGTCTGATTGCCCGACGGCCGGAGCTTGTGGGGGTGATGTGGCTCCGCGCGCTTGTCCCTGGATTGATCGCGGCGACGTATTTGTTTTGGCCGGTATCGGGTGGTCGGGCAGTGCCGCGGGGCGAAACTATTCCCGGCTGATTCGGCGCAGGAACCACAGATAGGGCGCCAGCATGGCCAAGGTCACCGCCGCGCCAAACCAGATCGGCGCCCGTGCATCATCGGTCAGATCGTGCAGCCGGCCTGCAATCCACGGCGCAATCGTTAGCCCCAGGTAAGACCCGGCGCTATACCAGCCAAACACCACCGCCCGCGCCGCCGGGGGCGTAGCTGCGCCAACCTGGGCGGTAACAGCCCCGGGGATCAACGCGATTGCAACCCCGAGCGCCCCAAGTGCCACAACATGACCACCGGTCAACGGAATGGCCAGGAAACCCGCCGTGGTTAGCAGGATGCCGGCCACCACCGCGGCTTTGCGCCCGATCAGCCGATCGGCGACCAGCCCGCCGAACGGGGTTGCAGCCGCGAAGCACCAGGAACTTACGCTCGCCTGGTTGGCGGCGGCGGCGGGATCATGTCCGGTTTCAACCAGATAGGTTTGCAAAAACCCCGCCATGACCGCAGTTGCCGCGTTAAGCGCTGACCAACTGAGTGCCGCAGCGAGGATCATTTGCCACCCAACCAACGACCGTGCCCCGGCGATCGGCATTGGTGCAGGCTTGGCGTGGCCGACCAGCCCGATCAGCCCGATCGCCACCAACGCCGGTGCGCCTGACAGCAGGAACAGCGTGGCGACATCGCTGTTGACTGCCAGCGGCCCAAATACCGCAAGGCTGAGCGCAAAGCCGGTCGGCCAGGACACGATCACCACACTGGTGGCGGTTGACAGCATTGGCCCGGCAAAGCGATCGGCGGTCATTTTCAAAACCAACATCAGCATCGCCACCCCGCCAATGCCAGATAATACCCGCCCGGCCAGCAATCCGGGCAGGCCGGTCGCCACTGCGCACGCGGCAGCACCTGTCGCCATCAACGCCATCCCGCCCAGCAATACCTTCCGATCGCCGATCCGACTGGCCAGCAACCCAGCCGCCACGGTCACAAAAATGCCCGGCAACATGAACGCGCCCATCAGCATGCCGATCTCGGCGTGGCTCAGGCCAAGCTGTGCGATGAGTGCGGTGCCGAACGCTGCCGGCGCGGCGAGCTGAAAACTGCCAGTGGCGCGGATCAACAGCAGTGCTAACAGCGGCACCAGCCAGGTCGAGATTTTCTGCACCGGGTGGCTAACCCGCGCGCCCGGCATCCGCGAGGGTCGCCGCGATGTCGCCATCGGCGGGAATGCCGATCACGTGATGGCTATGCCACAGCGCATAGAACAGCAGGCTCCAGGCCGGTTGCGATTTGGCGGCAGCTTCGGCGAAGCTCGCCCGCACCAGACTGGCCGGCAAGCAGGCGGCAATCCCAGGCTGGGCTGCGACCAGGGTGGCGATCTCGTCGCTCCTGGCCTGCATCCAGGCCCCAACCGGCGGCTTGAAGCCTTTCTTGCGCGCATAGGCGCCCGCCTCGGGGAAAGCCTTAGCCAGCCAGTCGCGCAGCACGACCTTGCCAAAGCGCCATCCGATTTTTTGGGCGTCCGGCAATCGAAAGGCGAAATTGGCGACAACAGGATCAAGAAATGGGGTGCGTCCTTCAACCCCATGCGCCATCAGGCAGCGATCGAGCTTGGTGAGCAGATCGTTGGGCAACCACTCGGCAATATCGATGGCTTGTGCGGCTTGCACCGGGCTGCGGTCTGGTGCCGCAGCGGCTTCGAGCGTGTCGATGCCGTCGCGCCAGCCGGCGAGTGCGGCCGGATTGCCGAACACGCCCGAACTCCGCGGCTTGCGGCTGATCCATGACAGCGGCGGGCGGCGCTTGCGGTAGCGGCTGTAACCGCCGAACAATTCATCCGCGCCCTCGCCACATAATGCCACCTTCAATCCTTGGGCGCGGGCGGCGCGGCCGAGCATCCAGGTTGGCAGCACTGCCGCATCGGCGGTCGGGTCATCAATGGCGGCGGCAATGCGGGGCGCGAGGTTCCAGAAATCCGCCGGGCCCATTTCTACTCGATAGCAATCGGCCCCCATACTGGCAGCAAGCCGCGCGGCCTCGGCGGTTTCGTCGATCCCCGCGCCATCTGCCCAACCGCAGGTGATAGCGTGGATCCTTTGGCCAGTTGCGCGTCGCATCAGGGCCAGCACGCTGGCGCTGTCGATGCCGCCGGATAGGAACAGGCCGTAGGGTACGTCGGATTGCAGATGAACCGACACACTATCGAGCAGCGCGGTTTCCAGTTGACCTGTCGTGCCCGGCGCTGTTGGCCCACCGGCTGGCAGGGCGGTGTGGTGGCGGCGGGCCACGATCACGCCATCCTCGATCACCAGGGTTTCGCCTGGCAGCACGCGGTTGATGCCAGGAAAAATTGTCGCAGCCCCGGTTGAGAATTTGAGTTGCAGCACTTCGTTGCGGGCGGTCGGATTGATGTCGGCACGCCCAAAACCTGCCGCGATCAGCGCATGTGGTTCAGATGCAAAAGCAAACGCCGCGTCCGTGGCGCAATAATAAAGCGGCTTGATGCCGAACGGGTCGCGCGCCAGCACCAGCCGTCGCGCCGCCCTGTCGTGGATGGCAATCGCGAACATGCCGCGCAGGCGTTCGGCAAAGCCAACCCCTTGGGCCTCATAAAGAAACAGCGGCACCTCGCAATCCGAGCGGGTAACAAAGGGGGTATTGGTCATCGCGCCGCGCAGTTCGGGGTTGTTGTAGATCTCGCCATTGGCGACCAACGCGGTGCCGCTTGGGGTGAACATCGGCTGGTCCCCGGTCGCGAGGTCGATGATCGCAAGCCTGGTTTGCAACAAGGCGACGTTGTCGCGCACCACCTGGCCCTGTCCGTCCGGTCCACGATGGGCGAGGGCTGCAAGCAGGCGCGCGATCGCTCCGGCCTGCGGCGGCCGGCCGTTCCGCATCATGATCCCTGCGATGCCGCACATGGCTTGAAACTCCGATGACCCAGGCGTGCGCCGCACTGCCCCGGGTGCGCTCTACACCCCTCACGCAAAACGTCCAAGGACGTGCTAACCAAGTCGTATGCGTATCTTGTTTGTTACATCGAGTCGTATCGGCGACGCGGTCCTGTCAACCGGATTGCTCGACCATTTGATGCGGCGTTATCCAGACGCACGGTTCACCGTCGCCTGCGGGCCGGTGGCCGCAGGCCTGTTCGCGCACATGCCGCAGCTTGAACGGTTGATCGTATTCGACAAGCGCCGTTATGGCCGGCACTGGCTTGGGCTGTGGGCAAAAACGGTGCTGACCGGCTGGGATCTGGTTGTTGATATTCGCGCCTCCGCCCTCGCTTGGCTGGTGCCCGCTGGGCGCCGTGCGATCATGCAAAAGTCGCCCGGTCACAAAATTGCCCAGATCGCCGCCATCCTGCCAGTTGCCCCACCGCCGCTGCCGGTGACTTGGACCAGTGCGGCCGATCGCGCCCTTGCCGTGCAGCTCCTACCCGGCGATGGGCGGTGGATCGGTCTTGGACCGACGGCGAACTGGAGCGGAAAAGTCTGGCCTGCGGAAAATTTCGTGGCCCTGTTCAGGGTTTTGCGCGACGAATTGCTGCCCGGAGCCCGGCCCGTGATTTTTGCCGGGCCGGGCGCGCAGGAACGCGCGGGCGCCCAGGCAGTGCTGGATCGGCTTCCTGATGCGGTTGATTTGTGCGGCAGGGTGACCTTGTCGGAGGCGGCCGCCTGCCTTGGTCGCGTCGGGCTATTTGTCGGCAATGATTCCGGCCTGATGCACATCGCAGCGGCATCCGGCGTGCCGACGCTTGGCTTGTTCGGCCCCACCTCGGCGACCGAATATGCGCCCGCTGGTCGATCTGGGAGTTTTGTGGTGGGCAAGACCGCAGATATGGCGTCGCTGTCAGTGGCGG
>JACMOQ010000543.1 GCA_014377905.1 Acetobacteraceae bacterium
GTGCCTCCCTCGGCGGTCAGGGGGGGGGGGAGGGGAAGGGGAAAGGAAGCAAGGCCAGGGGGCGCCGCCCCCTGGACCCCCGCCAGGGCCGGGCCCTGGACCCTATCCCAAGAAAGAATGGGGAGAATAGCGAGGGGGGCCGCATAGTCGTTTCAAATATCGAGTTGGCCCCCCTCGCTATTCCCCCCTCGCTTAAGGGTTTGGCGCCCAGGGACGTTCCCTGGCGGGGGTTCGGGGGCAGCGCCCCCGCGCTTTCTTTCCTTCGCACCCGAAACCCCCGCCGCATCAATCGTCGAGGAAGCTGCGCAGTTTGCGGCTGCGGCTGGGGTGTTTGAGTTTGCGGAGTGCTTTGGCTTCGATTTGGCGGATGCGTTCACGGGTGACGTTGAATTGCTGGCCGACTTCTTCCAGCGTGTGGTCGGTATTCATGCCGATTCCGAAGCGCATGCGGAGCACGCGTTCTTCGCGCGGGGTGAGAGAGGAGAGGACGCGGGTGGTGGCTTCGCGGAGGTTGGCTTGGATGGCGGCATCGAGGGGGATGACGGCGTTTTTGTCTTCGATGAAGTCGCCGAGGTGGCTGTCTTCCTCATCGCCGATCGGGGTTTCGAGGCTAATCGGCTCTTTGGCGATTTTAAGCACTTTGCGCACTTTTTCGAGCGGCATGCCGAGTTTTTCGGCGAGTTCTTCTGGCGCCGGTTCGCGGCCGATTTCGTGCAGCATTTGCCGGCTGGTACGGACCAGCTTGTTGATCGTTTCGATCATGTGGACGGGGATGCGGATGGTGCGCGCCTGATCGGCGATTGACCTTGTGATCGCCTGGCGGATCCACCAGGTGGCGTAGGTGGAGAATTTATAACCGCGGCGGTACTCGAATTTATCGACCGCTTTCATCAAGCCAATATTGCCTTCCTGGATGAGATCGAGAAATTGCAGGCCGCGATTGGTATATTTTTTGGCTATGGAAATCACCAGGCGGAGATTGGCCTCGATCATTTCCTTTTTGGCACGGGCTGAATCGCGTTCGCCGCGGCTCACGGTCATGAAGACGCGGCGGAACTCCCCGATCGGCAGGCTGGTATCGTTGGCGACCGCGCCGATCTGGGTGCGGATACTGACGATATCGCCGGCGTGTTTGGCGGTGAAGGTTTTCCAGGATTTGCCCGGCAGTTTGCCGATCCGGTCGAGCCAGTTCGGGTCAAGCTCGTGGCCACGGTATTGGTTAAGGAAGTCATCGCGAGCGACTTTGCTGCTTTCGGCCATCCGCAACAACTGGCCTTCCATGCCGTTGAGGCGTTGGTTGAGCTGCTTGAGCTGAGTGACCAGTTCTTCGATGCGATTGTTATGCAGCCGCACCTGTTCGACCTTGCCGACGAGTTCTTCGCGCAGTTTGTCGTAGCTGCGTTCGGAGCGGGTGTTCGCTTCCTCGCCTGAGGTCATCAGTTCGAGGCGCTTGGACTGCATCTTGTGCAGCTTTTTGTAGAGCGCCTCGATTTCCTCGAAATTGGCGAGGACTTCGGGCTTCAGCTTTTCTTCAAGGGCAGACAGTGACAGGCCGGGGCCTTCGCCTTCCTCGCTGTCATCGTCATCGGTTGCGGGGGCTTCAAAGGCGGGCGGGGCTATGGGTTCGGCGGCGGGGTCGGCGGCTTCGGCGACAGCACCTGGCGCGGGGCCGCCCTGGGTTGCTTCGAGATCGACGATGTCGCGCAGCAGCATGCGACCGGCCTTCAGCGCGTCGTGCCAGGCGATGATGGCGCGGAAGGTGAGCGGGCTTTCGCACAGGCCGCCGATCATCATCTCGCGGCCGGCTTCGATGCGCTTGGCGATGGCAATTTCGCCTTCGCGCGACAGCAATTCGACGCTGCCCATTTCGCGCAGATACATCCGCACTGGATCATCGGTGCGGCCAAGGCTTTCGGCGTCAACATTGCCAGTAGGGGCGCCTTCCTCGGCTTCCTCATCGGTTTTGTCAGTAGCGACGACGGCGGGTTCGCCTTCCTCGTTTTCCTCGTTCTCGACGACCTGGACGCCCATTTCGCTGAAGCCGGCCATCACGTCTTCGATTTGTTCGGACGTGTTCTGGTCGGCCGGCAGCACCGCGTTCAGCTCATCAAGGGTGATGTAGCCGCGCTCGCGGCCCTTGGCGATCAGCCGCTTGACGGAGGCCGACTGCACATCGAGCAGGGATGCCTCGCTGTCCTGGTCGGGGGTGGCGTTTTCGGTGGCGGTGGCGGGCTTGGTGGCCATCGATGTTCAATCTCCAATGTCATGCGGGGGCGGCCGTCGCCGTTCCCGGTCGTATTTCATTCAGCCAATCCGATTACGGATCAAGGCTGTCTTCGCCGCTGTCGACGGCGCGCATTATTGCGGTCATGCTGCGGAACTGCCGCTCGCTATCGGTGTCCTGATCGCGGGCGAAGCGCTGGCCTGCAGCCAATTGTTGTTCCTTCAGGATTGGTCGGTTCAAAAACTTGAACGACTCCCACCACAAATCGGCCGCGTCCTTAGGCATGGCATCATGTGATACCCAGGGTGGTAGGTCGGTGGCAACCAAAGCACGGACATAGTCCACCTCACCCGATAGCTGCAAGTCGTGGAGGTGGGACATCAGAGCCCCAGTGTCAAGGACTTCGGCCGCATGAAACCAATCCAAAACTACCATTTGCAGCCGCGCCATCGGTTCTGGGAGCGCGACGCTGGCGAAGGCTTCATCCACCGAGGTCAACAGGCCGGGATTATGCAGCACGATCATCACCAGCATACCGGCCTGACGGGCAATGGCAGCGCTGGTGCTCGGTGGCTGGCGGGCGAATTTCACTGCGGGGGTGAATTTGCTGCCAGGGCGGCCGCGACTGAATTCGGCGTCGCGCAGGCGACGTATCTGCTCGAAAAATGCGCCACGGATTTCACCGGCGAGCGCTTTGTCAGTGATCAGGTCGGTGGTCGCCATCAGGCGCTTGCGAAACGCCGCGCGGGCCTCAGCGGTGGCGCCGACACCCTCATGCAGCATGTCGAACAGGGCGACGGAGAACGGGCGGGCGCTGGCGAGCACCGCCCGGAATCGCGGCGCACCATGTTGGCGCACCAGGCTGTCTGGGTCATCGCCGCCGTCAAGCCGGACAAAATTCAGGCTGCGCTCGGCAGAAATCAACGGCAGCGCAAGTTCGCCGACCCGCATGGCGGCGCGCGCGCCGGCGGCATCACCGTCGAAGCACAAAACCGGATTGGGTGACAGGCGCCATAGCTCATCGAGTTGTTCGGCCGTAAGCGCGGTGCCGAGCGGGGCAACGGCGCCGCCAAAGCCCGCCTGATGCAGCGCGATCACGTCCATATAGCCTTCGACCACGACGACGGGTTGCCCGGCGCGGGCGGCAGCGCGGGCAAAATCCAGGCCGTAAAGCATGCGGCGCTTGGAAAACACCGGGGTTTCCGGGCCGTTGACGTATTTCGGCTGGCCATCGCCGAGGATGCGGCCACCGAAACTGACGACCTGACCGCGCCGGTCGCGGATCGGGAACATCACCCGGTTGTAGAATTGTTCGCGGGCCGGGCGGCCGTCTTCGGCTTCGCGGACCAGCCCGGCCTCGATCAGCATGTCGAGCTTGACGTCGTGGCGGGCGAGTTCGGCGATCAAACCGCCACGCCCGTCACCGGACCAGCCGAGGTCGAAGCGGGCGATGGTGTCATCGCTTAGACCACGATTGCGCAAATAAGCCAGTCCCGGCGAGGCGGGCAGCAGCGTCTGGTAGAACGCGGCGGCCGCGGTCAACACCTCGCCAAGGTCCATCCGTGCGCGTTCCGCAGCGGCAGCGGCTGGGGTCGGCTTGGGAACCTCCATGCCGGCTTCACTGGCCAGGGTTTGCACCGCTTCGGGGAAGCTCGCGCCCAAGATGTGCATAACGTAGCTGATCGCATCGCCGTGCACGCCGCAGCCGAAGCAGTGATAAGCGTCTTCGTAGACGTAAAAGCTCGGGGTTTTCTCGTTATGGAACGGGCAGCAGCCTTTCCAGTTGCGGCCGGATTTGGACAGCTTCACCCGCCGCCCGACCAGACCTTGCAGGCTGGTGCGGGCACGAAGTTCGGCGAGAAATCCGTCCGGCAGGGCCAAATTCAGCCTCCGAGCTGGGCTTTGACGATCGGGCCGATCTTGCCCATGTCGAGGGAGGCGGCGTATTTGGCTTTGAGCACCGCCATGACCTTGCCCATTTCCTTGGGCGCGGTGGCGCCTGCTTCGGCGATCGCGGCCGCGACTGCTGCTTCCATTGCAGCGGCGTCCATCTGTTGCGGCAGGAAGGTTTCGATCACCGCGATTTCGGCTTCTTCCTTGGCGGCGAGTTCCTCGCGGTTGCCTTGGCGATACATCTCCACCGATTCACGGCGCGATTTCACCATGCCGCGCAGCATGGCGATGATGTCGTCATCGGAAATTTTGTCGACGCCCTTGGGGCGGGCGGCGATGTCGAAGTCTTTCAGTTTGGCGGTGATGCTGCGCAGGCTCAGTACCAAGGGAGCATTCTTGGCGAGCATGGCGGTTTTGAGCTGGGTGGTGAAGTCGTCGCGTAGGGCCAATTGGGCCTCCTGATGGAAA
>JACMOQ010000544.1 GCA_014377905.1 Acetobacteraceae bacterium
ATGAAAGCGCGGGCTTTGGCGGGGACGGTCGACAGGTCCAGGCGTACGCGGGCTGCAAGGTCGCCATTCGCTTCACGGACATCGGTCGGGGCGGAGGTCGGGGCGCGGGCAACCTTCATGACCAGGTCTGCAAGTTGCGACGCATTGATCGGTTTGGAAGCGAAATCATCCATTCCGGCTTCGCGGCAGGCGGCCTTGTCTGCTGCGGTCACACTGGCGGTCAGGCCAATGATCGGGACTGTTCCGAAAGGTTCGCCCAATTGGCGGATCGCCCTGGTGGCGGCCAGTCCGTCCATTTCAGGCATCATCATGTCCATCAGGACCAGATTGAAGGCAGTGGTCCGGGCATAATCAACCGCCTCGCGGCCATTGGCGACGGCCACCACCACATGCCCGCGCCGTTCTAGCAGCCTGGTCGTGACCAAGCGGTTGGTGTCGTTGTCATCGGCAAGCAGAATATGCAACGCCCCCGATGATGCCGGTTCGATGCCCGCCGGGCTGGGCGCGATGCTGGCCGATATGTGCTCTGGCGGTTGTTTGAAGGTGATCTCGAACTGGAAAACGCTGCCGCTACCAAGGGTGCTGTCGACCCAGATGACGCCGCCCATACGCTCCACCAGCCGACGGCTGATCGCGAGCCCAAGGCCGCTACCACCAAAACGGCGGTTGATGGAACTATCGACCTGGGTGAACTCGGTGAATAATTTACTGATCTCATCAGTCGGGATGCCGATGCCGGTGTCACTGACGGCAAAACCGAGCCGGAGGTTGCCCGGTCCGTGGCCAACCCGCCGCACGGTGAGCGTCACGCGACCGGCCGAGGTGAACTTCAACCCGTTGCCAAGCAGATTGAGCAAGATCTGGCGCAAACGATGGGCGTCGCCGATGGCGAATTGCGGCACATCGGCTGCGATGTCGAGCGATAATCCCAGCCCTTTTTTCTGCGCGTCGGAGGCGAGCATATCAAGCGTTGTCCGCAGCATCGCCGGCAAATCGAACTCGGCGGCTTCGAGGTCCAGGCGCCCTGCATCGAGGCGGGGGAAATCGAGAATGTCATTGATCAATTGTAGCAAATGCTGGCCGCTATCCATGATGATCTGGACGTAGCGCCGCTCACTCGGGCCCATCTCCATTTCCAGCAGCAGGCTCGATACGCCGATGATGCCGTTCATCGGGGTGCGGATTTCGTGGCTCATCACCGCGAGAAATTCGGCGCGGGCGCGCCCGTCGGCTTCGGCGGAATCACGGGCGGCGGCCAACGCCTGTTCGGTGCGTTTGCGATGGCTGATGTCAGTAAAGGTTCGAACCGCGCCGCCATCGGGGAGCAGTGCGGTGCGCACTTCCAAGACTACGCCGTTGGCGCGGGTGCGTTCATAAATGCCGTATTCAGTGGCCAGACCACCGCGGTGGACGAATGCGATGAAAGCGGGATCGACCTGATCGAGCGGACCGAATTCGCCCCGATCGAGCTGCCATTGCAGCAGGTCACGAAAGCGCGAGCCGGCTGGGAACATGCCGGGCGGCAATCCGATTAGTGCAATCGCCCGATCATTGACCACGCCGATCCGACCAGCGGCATCGACCATTAAAATACCCTGGCTCATATTCGCCAAAGTCACCCCGAGCGCTGCCTGCGATGCGTGCCGCCGTTCGCGCTGGCGTTGCAGTGACTGAAGAGCCAGGATCGCCATCGCTGTGAGGAACAGCGCGACGAGCAGATGGTTGCGGCGCGAGATCGTCCAGTCGGCGAAAACGGCGTCAACATCCAGGCCAATCGCGATCACCAACGGCAAACTGCCGACCATCTTGTAGCTCACCATGCGCTCGACACCGTCAACCGGGTCGGCTGCGCGGAAGGTGCCGGCGCGATGACCACTTAACAAATTCCGCTCCGACCCGGTGGCCTCGCGGCCGATGGCGGTCGCGTTCGACGGCGCGCGTTGGCGGACTATGCCATCGGTGCCCACCAGCAGCATCATGCCGTGTTTGATCTGCATCGCGCTGTAAACCTGATCGAGATAACCGATATCCATCGAGGCTTTGACGATGCCATCGAAGCTGCCATCGGCGGTCTGCAACCGACGGGTAAGGTTGACGGTCCACCGGCCGGAGACGCGGCCCAGAACGGGGACGCTGATATAAAGTCGATCGTCGGTCGCATCGCGCTGCACCGTGAAATGCGCCCGATTGGACACGTTGACCGGGGTATCAGGCATGGTGAGATTGCTGGCCAGCAACTGGCCGCTGCGGTCATTGACCGAAATCTGAATCACTGGCCCGGCTGTCCAATACGGGTCCTGCGCCCAGCCGGTCAGATCGAGTGCCGCCGGGTCGCGGCGATACAGCTCACGCAGGAACAGCAGGGTCTGGTCAATGCCGCCGATGGTTCGTGCCAGATTTTCGTCCAGGCCACGGACAATATTGGCCGATGCGCGCCAGGCGTCGGCTTCGTCCTGGTCATATTCGTGCTGCATGTGGGCCAGCAGGCCGGCCCAGGTAACCACAATGGTCGCCACCAAGACCATCAAATGGGTGATGTCATAGCGCCCCAGCCATTTCCGGGCACCGACGAAGCGTCTCAGCCACTTTGACGTAAAGACCATTCAGCGACCCTGCCGGTCGGGGCGGTGATATGCAAGGGGATCGGCAGATATTTAAGGCGGACGAAAGCGTCATCCGTTCAAATTGGATCGGTAGGCGCGCTCTAGAGTCCTGTTTTCACGATCAGCTTTATCCGATCGAGACGGAAAGGCAGTCGGATGATGCTCTATGCCTTGCGCAGTTGGAACAGCGCCTGTTCGCCAAACAGATTCGCCAGCCCCTCCGAGCGCCGCCACGGCGATCGTTGCCCAGCTTCATCCACAGCCAGCCATTTTTCCACCACGTAGCCTTCTTCCGCACACAGCACGAAGAAGTCGCGGATGGTGCAGGGATGGATATTGGGGGTTTCGTGCCACGGCTTGGCCCAGACCGAGGTCATCGGCATC
>JACMOQ010000545.1 GCA_014377905.1 Acetobacteraceae bacterium
GGTGGGGCATGCCCCACCCCAAAATCCACCAGCGCGTACACCGGAAATTACACCACGAACGCGGACGCTAGCGCCTATGGTGCGGGCCTGCGCGTGGCTGAGGTTGCCCACCTCAAAGTTGACGATATCGACAGCACCCGCATGCTGATCCGTGTCGAGCAGGGCAAGGGACGCAAGGATCGCAACGCCATGCTCTCGCCGCAACTGCTGAATCTGCTGCGGCAATGGTGGCGTGAAGGCAAGCGGCGCGGGGTCATGTTGCCGCATGGCTGGCTGTTCCCGGGACGCAACTGCACCGACCCAATCTCCGCCCGCCAGCTACACCGCGCCGTGCATGAAGCGGCCGAGTTCGCGGGGATCCGCAAACGGGTCAGTCCGCATACGTTGCGCCACAGCTTTGCCACTCATTTGCTCGAGCAGGACGTCGATATCCGCGTGATCCAGGTCCTGCTTGGCCATACCAACATCGACACCACCGCCATCTACGCCAAGGTATCGATCAGGACGATGCAGGCGGTGGCGAGCCCGCTTGACCGGATCATCGCCGTGATGGAAGGCCAGTCGCCGCCCGGTTGAGCCGGTGCGCACCTCGTTCGAGGTTGCCGACATCTTCCGCGTGGCCGGCCCCGCCTATCGGGCGAGCCATGCCGGGCACCTGAGCCTCGGCCAGCTCAAGGTCATGACGGCGATCGAGAACTGCCGCACCGCCGCGCTGGGCAGCCACGTCGAGGCCTGCGACGACTGCGGGCACTGGCGGATCGCCTACAACTCATGCCGCAACCGGCACTGTCCCAAGTGTCAGGGCGCCGCCGCGCGCACCTGGCTGGCCGAGCGGGAGGCCGATCTGCTGCCGGTCGGTTACTTCCATGTGGTGTTCACCCTGCCTGCCGAGGTCGCCGACATCGCCTACCAGAACAAGGCGGTGGTCTATGATCTGCTGTTCCGCGCGGCCTCGGACACGATGCTGACGATCGCCGCCGATCGCAGACACCCTGGGGCCCGGATCGGCATCACCGCAGTGTTGCACACGTGGGGTTCGGCGATGATGCACCACCCGCATGTGCACATGATCGTGCCGGGCGGCGGGATCGCGCCAAGCGGCAGGCGGTGGATATCGTCGCGCCCCGCCTTCCTGCTGCCGGTGCGGGTGCTGGGCAAGCTCTTCCGCCGCCTGTTTCGCACCCGTCTGCTGGCCCTGTTCGACACTGGCAGGCTTGGCTTCTTCGCCGCCATGGCCGGTATGGCCGAAAGCAAAGTGTTCCTGCGCCACCTCGCTCCGGCCCGCCAGCAGCGCTGGGTGGTCTATGCCAAGCCGCCTTTTGCCGGACCGCAGGCGGTGCTGGCCTATCTGGCGCGCTACACGCACCGCGTCGCGATCTCCAACCGGCGGCTTATCGCCTTTGGTGACGCCGGCGTCACCATCCGCTACAAGGACTATCGCCGCGATGGTGCCGACCGCCAGCAGGTCATGACGCTGGCGAGCGAAAAGTTCATCCGCCGCTTCCTGGTCCACGTCCTGCCGCGTGGCTTCCACTCTGTCCGCCAATAGCCATTGATTTATTTGATATTTGTTCAACCAATCCCGAGATTTACCAAAAGCGCTCCTCGATAGCGCGCCCGCTAGGGCCGGATGCAACTGCATTGATCGGGATATTTTGGTGCAGCCGTCAAAATGCCCGCTGAGCGTTCGCCGGGTCAAACTTCTGGCAGCGCCCGTTGAATTGCCCGGCCTTACCCGCAAGGCTCACCGTGCCCGCCAATAAATCCAAGGCCAGCTTGGGGTGGTATGTGCGATCATAATCGAGGGCCGCTCGATCAATCTCGCGAATGCCCATGCAAAGACGCAGCTGAGCAAGAGGGCGAAGCCGTCGATCGACCAATGAAGCCACACGCTGTTTGCTGACAGGACACGAGGGCGGGGATCGAAACTCAGCGCGATCCAAACTCCGATTGGTACGTGAACGAGGTAAAGGCTGTAGGACCAATGACCGACCCGGTGCAGAATCGGCTCGCGGTTGAGCCAAGCAAAGCGGTTCGACAATGCCATTATGATAAGTGCAAAGGCCGCAAGGCCAGCCATCGTTTCTCCAAATGTCCGGTGCAACAACGCGTCAGTCAGGCACAGGACTGCAAGCGCTGGTGCAAGAATTTTACCTTCGTGACGCCATTCCGCAATCGCCACCCCAAGAGCGAAAAGACACCAATAGCCGACAAAAAAGTCCGGCCTCGCTGACCAGGCATTTGAAAGCACAAGCGGCGCAAACAATAGCGGCCAACGCAGCCTCGGAAACATTAGACCCAGTGTGAGCCAAAGGTAGAACGCCGCTTCGTAGCTAAATGTCCAATAAACCGGGTTAATCGGGACAGTCCAAGTGACTGGCTTTGTCGTCAACATTATTGTTTCGAACCAACCCAATGGGTCGTGTGGGATTGTGGTCAGGTCATTGGTTCCTGTCGCGATCTTACGGACGATCAAAACTACCAAGACAACGGCTAGACTTGCGAGGTAGGGTGGATAGATTCGCCAAAAGCGCTTCCATAAAAAAGCGCTTACTTCGGGTGACTTGAGAAGACTGGCGTGAATTGAAAATCCACTCAACACAAAGAAAATTGGAACGCCAAGTGACCCTGCTTCGACGAAAGCTTGGTAAGCGCCGGGTGTGAATTTGCCTTCCTCGTTAAGATGATAAACCACCACCCACGCCGCCGCAAAGCCACGCATAGAATCGAGAAATGTAACCCGTTTGGTTTGCATCATTCAGCATTGCCCATCTTTGCCAAACCGTGTAATCTACTCGCTGGCCTCTACCAGTGCAGCAGTCCGTGCCGGCGCCTTTGCTGTCACTCCTGAGTGTCTGATCCGAAACTAAAGTGAGTGATATCAGTCAGATAGCTTGACGTCTGTCATGATCGCTGATTCTGGTGGTTTTGCTACAAACTTCCGGAGATCATCGATGTGGACTGACACCACTCGCGCCCTACATGCGCGAA
>JACMOQ010000546.1 GCA_014377905.1 Acetobacteraceae bacterium
ATGCCCGCATGCTTGGCGAATACAACGAACTCATGAAAGTCGAGCGGCCCAAAGTTGTCGAAATCGTTCATTGGGCGGCCGGCAATGGCGACCGATCTGAAAACGGCGATTATCTTTACGGCAAGAAGCGGTTGCGGGAGATCGACAAGCGGGCGCGCTTTCTGATGAAACGCTTGGCGATTGCCGAAATCGTCGACCCGGCGGCGCAAACCAACCGTACCCAGGTGTTTTTCGGCGCCACGGTCACGTACGTGAATGATGCGGATATCGAGCGAACGGTCACCATTCTCGGGGCTGATGAAGCCGAGATATCCCGCGCCGAGGTTAGCCTGAATTCCCCGATCGCCCGCGCGCTGATGCGGGCGAAACAGGGCGATGTGGTCCGTTTGCAAACCCCGGCAGGCTGGGAGGAAATCGAAATCCTCCGTGTCAGCTATCCTTCATGACCGACGGCCCGGCGGCGGATTTGCGCAAAATGAATGTGATCGGATGGAACCGCAGGTTACTGACGTCCTGACCGCTATTCCGCCGCCATCCGCTTCACCGGCGCGTTCAACACCACCGGCGCCAATTCGGCAGCATCAAACGACGCCGCCCGGCGCTCCTGACTGACCGGTCCATACAGCGTGTGGCGCTGCTGCGGGCGGCGGCCGATCCGGTGGATCAAAGTTTCCATCGCATCGGGCGGAAATTCCTGGCCGTGTTCAGTGCCGGCGGCACGGGAAATGCTTTCGTTCATCAAGGTGCCGCCAAGATCATTGGCGCCGGCCTGTAAGCACGCCGCCGCGCCATCGGGCCCCATTTTTACCCAACTGGTCTGGATGTTCTGAATGCCGGGATGCAGCGCCAACCGCGCCACCGAATGCATCAGCACTGCTTCGCGGAAGCTCGGCCCCTTGCGTGCCTGGCCGCGCAGATACATCGGCGCTTCCATATGCACAAAGGGCAGCGGCACGAATTCGGTGAAGCCGCCAGTGGCCGATTGCAAATCGCGCAACACCAGCAAATGCCGCGCCCAGTTGATCGGCTGTTCGACATGGCCGTACATAATCGTGGCCGTGGTGCGCAGCCCCTGGCGATGCGCGGCGCTAATGGCCGCCGACCATTCCGCCGTGTTCACCTTGTCCTTGCAGATGATGGCGCGGATTTCGTCATCAAGGATTTCGGCCGCCGTCCCCGGCAACGTCCCCAACCCGGCAGTTTTCAACCGCGCTAGAAATTCATCCAGTGACAGCCCCAACGTCGCCGCGCCCTGGGTGATTTCGAGCGGCGAAAACGCGTGGATGTGCATGTCGGGGATCGCGGCCCTAATCGCCTCGCACACACGGATGTAGGTGTTGCCGGTATAGTCCGGATGGATGCCACCTTGCAGGCACACTTCGGTGGCGCCACGCGCCCAAGCTTCCTTCGATCGGCGAACGATTTCATCCAATTCCAGATCATATGGGACGCCGCGTAGATGTTCGTGCTTTTTACCCTTGGAAAAGGCGCAGAAGGTGCATTTGTAGTAGCAGATATTAGTATAGTTGATGTTGCGGTTGACGACGTAGCGGATCACCTCGCCGCTGACTGCGCGGCGCAGCGCATCGGCGGCTTGGGTCACATATTGGTAATCGACGTCGCGCGCCGCAAAGAGCCGCACCAGATCGGGTCCGTCAAGCCGATCGCCGCTGGTGGCGCGATCGACAATCTTCCGCAAATCGCCTGCAGCGTGGCGCGCAAAAATCGCCGGGGTTTGCGGGATTTCACGGTTCCCCGGCGCCCAATCATCAGCGCGGGCGAACCCTTCGGCATCGATCATCCGGCGTACCGTCGTCGCGATTTTCGGCGGCGTCCAGGTGTCGGCCGCCAGCGCATATTCGGGATAGATCGGCAGGCGTTGAACCAGGATTTTGCCAGCATCCGCAGTGCGCTGCGCCAGCGCATCAAGCGTCGGCCACGGGGCCTCGGGGTTTACATGGTCCGGCGTCACTGGCGACACACCACCCCAGTCGTTGATGCCGGCGGCGGTCAGACGCCCGTATTCATCCGGCGTCAGGTTCGGCGGCGCCTGCAAATTCATCGCCGGGCCAAGGATCAGCCGGGCGGCGGCGATCGTCCACAGCAAGTCGTCGAGATCGGGTTCCACCGCATCAGCCCGTTTGGTGCCGGGCTTGGCGCGGAAATTCTGCACGATCACTTCCTGGATATGGCCGTGCACCGCATGCAGTTCGGCAATCGCCACCAGACTGTCCAGCCGTTCCTGCCGCGTTTCGCCAATGCCGATCAGAATACCGGTGGTGAATGGGATTTTCAGCTCCCCCGCGACCCGCATTGTCTCCAACCGCACCGCCGGAATTTTGTCCGGCGACCCGTAATGCACCCCACCCGGCTCGCATAGCCGCACGCTGAGCGATTCGAGCATGATCCCCTGGCTCGCCGTGACCTCCCGCAACCCCGCCAATTCAACCCGCGTCATGATGCCCGGATTGGCATGCGGCAACAGCCCGGTTTCGTTCAGCACCAGCGCGCACATCGCCGTCAGATACGCGATGGTGGTCGGATAGCCGCGCGCCGCAAGTTCCTCTGCCGCTACCCGATAGCGCGCCTCGGGCTGGTCGCCGAGGGTGAACAAAGCCTCCGTGCACCCCGCCGCCGCCCCGGCGCGGGCGATCGCCAGCACCTCGTCCGGGCTGAGATAAGCCGCTTCCCCCTTCTTCGGGCGCTGGGCAAAGGTGCAATAATGGCAAACGTCGCGGCAAAGATGCGTAAGCGGGATGAAAACCTTCCGCGAATAAGACACGTTGCGGCCATGACCAATGTCACGCGACGCGGCCGCTGCTTCGAGCAACTCGGGCAAGGCAGTGCGGCCGATGAACGCCAAAACGGCGTCGTAGGTGGCGGTCATGGTCGTCTCCGGTTAGTCCTTGCGCTATTGTGGGATGATCCGCCGGGACGCGCAATGCAGAGAGGGAGCTGGCCGGGCGTCGCGCTATATTGCTTTGCGCAATTCAACCGCCCTATTTGTCCTTGTAGTTCACGTTAATCCCCAGCAACCTCCATATACCGTCATTCTTGACGAATTTCAGGTCGTATTGGATCTTCTTGTCATCATCTTTGAACATCCCGACCAGTTCCAGCACCCCGTCACCGTTGGTCTTGCTCTCAGTCAGGACAATGTCATCGGAGACGACACTTTCGATGTTAAGGCGCATGTCGCGGAATTTCTGGAAGGCGGTGGTCAATTTCTCGACGCTGATCTGGTCCTGCAACTGGCGGGACGATTTGGCGTGCAGCACGCTATAATTGCCGGTCATATTGGCGTCGTTAAACGTCATCAACGTGGTCTTGATGAGGATTTCCTGCTCGTCATCACTGGGGAGCTTGGCGCCGTACGACCGGGTCGGGCTCGACAGCATCGCGAGCGACAGGACCAGGCACGCCGCCGCAACCAGTCGCCAAGATTTTCGGCCGCTTCTTTGCGCAATTACCATCGCATCCTGGCCTTTTCAGTTTAGATTTCGTTGCCAGGACCGTAGCAGAAAATTGCCCTCCGCGTCCAGTGCCATCAGAGTTGAGTTAAAACCAGGTCGTGGCTGGCGGTTATGGTCGTCTCCGGTTAGTCCTTGTTCTATGGTCGGATGATCCGCCACGATGGGCAATGCACAGAGGGAGATAGCGCCATGCAATACGGGTTCAACGCGCCCACCGCCGGCGCATTATCGGCGCCAGACTCCCTCATCAAGCTTGCCCAGGGCGGCGAGGCAATGGGGTTCGATTACGCCACTTTCTCCGATCACGTCGTTATCCCCAACGCGATCCACGCGACCTACCCCTATTCGGAAACCGGCGAATTCCCCGGTGGTGCCGGCGGGCCGCGTCACGAACAACTGACCGAGGTTGCCTTCATCGCCGGTGCCACCAAAACACTGCGCCTGGTATTATCAGTGATGGTGGTGCCACATCGCCCGGCATTGCTGGCAGCCAAAGTGCTGTCCACCATTGATGTCCTGTCCGGCGGCCGCCTCGTGGTCGGCATCGGTGCCGGCTGGATGGCGGAAGAATTCACGGCGCTCCAAACCGAGGATTTCGCCGCGCGTGGCGTGGTGACCGACGAATACCTCGACGCCTTCCGGGTGCTGTGGACCCAGACCAACCCCAGCTTCGCCGGGAAATACGTCCAGTTCAGCGATATTTCCTTCGAGCCCAAGCCGGTGCAAACCCCGCTACCAATCTGGGTCGGGGGCGAAAGCGGCCCCGCCCTGCGCCGCACCGCGCGCATCGGGGACGCGTGGTATCCGATCGGCACCAACCCGGCATTTCCCCTTGATAGCCTGGCCCGCTTCAAAGCCGCCGTCGCCCGCCTGCGTGCGATGACCGAAAAAGCCGGGCGCGACCCGGCATCGGTGGCGCTGGCCTATCGGGTGTCGCGGCTCGGGCAGCCGGCCGCTAAGGCGGGAGATGGCGAGCATAAATTATTCACCGGCGATGATGCGCAGGTCGCGGCTGATATTGCCTCGCTGCGCGATGCGGGCGTTTCGTTTATGGATTTCGGCTTTGCGGGCGGGACTTCGGATGCGATGCTGGAAGCGATGAAGCGGTTTAAGGATCAGGTTTTGCCGCGGACTTGAAGCGAAGGCTGTTCTTTTTGTGAACAAAAAGAACCAAAAAAACTTTTTGATACTTTGTTGCCGTTGGCGTGGGAACTCACCGCAGTCCTACGCCAACGGCGACAAAGTAGTAAAGTTTTTTTGCTTCTTTGTTTTCAAACAAAGAAGATTCTTTCTAGATATTTCTTAAGGGAGCGAAAAATGAAACTAGGAATAACCCTCTCCATGGGCGGCGCCAAACCGCGCCTCAACATGGAAAACGTTCTCGAAGCCGAACGCCTGGGCTTCGACAAGGTCTGGACCGGCGAAGCCTATTCCACCGACGCGGTGACCCCGGTAGCCTGGGTGCTGGCACAGACCACGAAGATTAAGGCCGGCACTGGCATCATGCAGATGAACGCCCGCACGCCTGCTTGTGCGGCGATGACGGCGATGACCTTGCAGGCTTTGTCGGGCAATCGTTTTATGTGCGGAATTGGGCCTTCTGGGCCACAGGTGATTGAAGGCTGGCACGGCCAGGCGTTCGGCAAACCGCTGGCGCGTGCGCGGGAATATATTACGATCATTCGGGCGATCATGGCGCGCGAAAAGCCATTGGTGTTTCATGGCGAGCATTATCAGATCCCTTATGCTGGCGCGGATGCAACCGGCCTCGGCAAGCCGCTGCGCAGCATCGTGCATGCCGAACCGGGGATGCCGTTCTACACCGCGTCCATCATGCCGGCCGGTTTACGCTTGGCCGGCGAAATCGCTGACGGCACCATCCCGATCTTCATGTCGCCGGAAGCCGAGAATGCGGTTTCGGGGCCGATCCTGGAAGGCATGAAAAAGGCCGGGCGCGGCAGCGATTTGTCGGAGTTCGACATCGCCCCGCACGTCAAAATCAAGATGGGCGATCTGGCGGCTTGTCGCGATGCGGTGCGGCCGGAACTTGCGCTCTACATTGGCGGTATGGGTGCGCGTGGCAAGAATTACTATAACGACTATGCGAAACGCTTGGGCTTCGCCGATGCCGCGGTGAAAATCCAGGATTTGTATCTCGACGGTAAAAAGGATGCCGCCGCCGCCGAAGTGCCCGACAGCCTGATCGACCAGATCGCACTCGTCGGCCCCGCCGATCGTATCAAGGGCCGCTTGCAGGACTGGAAGTCGCTTTCGCGCGATGGCCGGGTCGGCACCATGGTGCTGACCGGCGCCACGGTCGAGTCGATGCGCGTGGTGGCGGAGGCTGTGTTTTAAACTAAAGATTACCGGTTGCTTTCTCCCGCATTCCCGCCCCACGATGCGGAAGATGCGGGGGGAAGAACCATGATACCAAATCGCCATTCAATTGCGGCAACCTTGGCTGTTCTGCTGATCGCCGGGTCCGCCGGCGCACGCAGCCTGACCATGGCGGTCGCGAGTGATGTTACCTCGCTTGACCCGCATTTCCACAACACCGCCGTCAACCACGCCACCGGCGACCATATCTACGAACCGCTGACCTTCCAGGACGCGGCCGGCAAAGTGATCCCGCTTTTGGCCAAGTCATTCAAGCTGATCGATGACCAGACCTGGGAGTTCGAGCTTCATGACGGAGTATCCTTCCACGATGGCACACCGCTTGACCCTGAGGATGTCGCCTTCACCATCGCCCGCATCCCGTCGGTAAAGGGGCCAAGCTCGTATTCCCATTTCACTGAATCAATCGTCGCGATGGAGCGGATCGACGCGACGAAATTCCGCCTCAAGACCCGTTTTCCCGATCCATTTCTGCCGCTGAATCTGGCTGGTGCAAAAATTCTCAGCCGCAGCATCCACAAGGATGCCGCAACCACCGATTTCAACAGCGGCAAGCTCGCGATTGGGACCGGGCCCTACAAATTCGTCAGCTATAACCGCAATGATCGCCTGGTGCTGCAACGCAATGACAAATGGTGGGGCCAGCGCGACAAAGCCACCGCCCAGCCTTGGGATGATGTGATCATCCGCCCGATTGCCAATGACGCCTCGCGTATGGCGGGGCTGCTGTCCGATGAGGTCGATATGATCGACCGCGTGCCACCCGATGATCTCGACCGTATCCGCAGCGACTCCAAGCTCAAACTTTTTAGCGTGCGCGGGCATCAGGTGTCGTATTTGTTTCCCGACTCAAATCGCGACATATTGCCGCTGACATTCGACAAAAAGGGCAACAAGCTCACGGCCAATCCGCTGAAGGACCGCCGGGTGCGCGAAGCCATTTCGCTGGCGATCAACCGCCCAGCGATCGCGGAAACCATCATGCGCGGCGGCGCCTTTCCGGCCGACCAGATGGTGGCACCCGGCGCCATCGGCCGTGATGACAGCCTGCCAGAACTGAAGTTCGACCTCGCCCGCGCCAAGGCGCTGCTGGCCGAGGCGGGGTATCCTGATGGCTGGAAATGGACCATCGTCGTACCCAACGGGCTATTCCCCGGCGACACCAAAATCGCCCAGGCGGTCGCGCAAATGCTCACTCGGGTCGGGATCGAAACGCAAATCGAAACCTTCGTCAACGCGATGTTCATCCCCAAGATTAACGCCCGCGAACACCCGATGTTCATGATGAGCTACCTTTCATCGACCAGCCTGACCGTGCTGCGTTCGGTATGGGTCAGCAAAGACAGCGGTGCGGGAAACGGCGTGGCCAATCGGATGAATTATTCCAACCCCGAGCTTGACCGGACCTTCCTTGGTGCGGTCACCCGCATGAACGATGCCCAGCGCAACGCCGAACTCGCCCGCGCGATGCGGATTGGAATGGAAGATCTGGCAACCATCCCGGTAATGTTTGCTGGATACAACTGGGCCACGCGGCGCGGCAAGGTGGAGTTCGAGGCTAATGTGCTCGGGTTTACGCAGGCGATGTTGGCGAAACCTTGAGCCACAGGCAGATGTTCTTTTCGTGAACAAAGAGGCCTAAAAAATTTTGCGCAAATAGGTTGTCGTGCTGGCGCCAACTTAACCGAATAGGCAATGGTCTCGCCTGGGATTGTCTATAGGTCATCGGGGCAGACGCTTGGTATTACCATGACGTTGGTTCGCCTTCGGGTTTAACAGTGCTGTACACCATGGCCGAGCGAGAAGAATAGAAAGTTGCAACGATGGTAATCGATGGCTGCCAGTTCATGGTTGACGGCGTGACCAAGTTTTTCAACTGCTTACGCGTTGCCGGCTGGTTTAACCACCCGGACGAACGACTAGTGAAGGTTGAACTGGTCGGCGACAATGTGCTGGCAGCGGTCGCCGAAATCGGTCTACCGCATGGCGGCGTCGAAGCGGCCTTCGGCGCAGGGCGCGGTTTCGCAGTGCAGGTTCTGCGCCCCGATAACGGGTTTGCACCAACCAGCGCCATCCTGTTCACGACTGACACCGGGCGGGTGGTGCGCGCCACCCTCGCCGAGCTCGCGCGGGAACGCATGTCGCTGTTTCCCACGCCGCTAATGGCGCAGCGTTTCATGGCGGCAGTGAACGGCAAGCCCGGCGCGCGGGTGCTCGATATCGGCGGTCGCGCCCGCAGCCGCCTCGATCGCAGCGCCGCTTTCACCACCGGGGAGTGCGTGGTGCTCGACATTCTCGCCGGCGACAATGTCGATGTCGTCGGTGACGCCCATGCGCTTGACCGCTATTTTCCTGCCGACAGCTTCGATGCGGTCCTGTCGGTGAGCGTGTTCGAACATTTGATGATGCCGTGGGCGGTTATTCCGCAAATCAACCATGTGCTGCGATCGGGTGGCATCGCGCTGATTTCGTCCCATCAGACGCTCGGTATGCACGATATGCCATGGGATTTCTGGCGCTTTTCCGACACTGCCTGGGACGCGCTGTTCAACCGCCACACCGGTTTCGAAATAATCGAGCGCGGAATGGATGGCGAGCATTTCATTCTGCCATTCCTGCTACGCGACAACAAATTGGATGCCGAAAAAGCCGCCGGCTACGAAAGTTCGGCGGTTCTGGTGCGCAAGATCGGTCCATGTGCGATGCACTGGGCGCTGACACCGGGCGATATCAATGCGACAATGTACCCCGAAGGGGTTGAACCAGGCCCGGCGCAGGAGTTCACGGGCGGCAGCCACGCGGATTGACCGCGTTACGGCATCTGCCCGGTCAGCTCGAATATCCGCTGCACCATCGCCTCGATATAGAATTTGTTATCGAGGGTCTTTTCCGCAAAGCGCCGCGCCCCCGCCCGCAGCCGCGCGTTCAGCTTGCGGTCTTCAAGCATGGTCAGGACGTTTTGCGCCAGCATGCCGGAATCGAGCGGCGGGGTCAGGATGCCGGTTTCATTATGGGTAATGAACTCGCTCACCGCCGGGATGTCGGAGGCGATAATCGCGCAGCCCATGCCCATTGCTTCCCGCAGCGACCACGAGGTGACAAACGGATAGGTCAGATAAACATGGGCGTCTGACCGTTGCAGCACGTCGCGATAGGTATCGTAGGCGACCTGGCCTGGCATCAGCACCCGGCTCGCGTCATATTTGCCGATCAGGTCCTTCTGAAAATACTCCCGCCAGCTCATGTCCGCACGGCGCGGGCCGTAGCTGACATCGTCGCCGCCGATCATGATGACTTTCACATCCGGACGCTTCAGCAGCATTGGCAAGGCCCGCAGCATGGTGTGCACGCCGCGATAGGGTTCAAGATTGCGCGCAACGTAGGTGACGAGCTTGTCTTTTGGCCCGATTTTGAAGTTGCCGACGGCGAGGGTTTTGCGTGCCGCGGCCGGGTTGGGCTTGCAGACATCGAGATAGATGCCTTCGGGGATGATCTGAATGTCCTTACTGAACCACTCAGGATACCGTGTGTGCTGCCACGCCGTCGGG
>JACMOQ010000547.1 GCA_014377905.1 Acetobacteraceae bacterium
CCCGGCGCCACTCGACCATTGGCTATGTCAGCCCTATGGAATTCGAGCGGATCGCCGCAGCGGCTTAAACCAGGTGTCCGCGAAACCGGCAGCAGCTCAGGGCGCGGTGACAGCCTCTAGGGTCCCCGGTAGTCCTTCAGCCGTTAGCCAATCGGCAAACTCCCCGACATCGCGGCGATACTGGTGGGCCGTCCGGGGATTGACCGGACCGCGCTTGCCACCTTCCGCGATCCACGCATTGACGTAGTGCAGGACAGGCGTAGCTAGGCCTTGGGCAGTCGTGGCGAACGTGTTGGCTCCCTTTAGGTTGCCCTCGGTAAACCGGATGCGGTCAACTTCGGCATAGAAAAAGTCTGACGCTAGCTCACGGGCGATGGTCGCGGGGTCCGTTGTTGGCCCCCAGTCCCCTGTCTCAGACATGACCCACTCCTCCCCATGGCTGGCCCGGTATCGCGCAACGGTCGCAGGGTCCCCACGGTCTAAGGCCTGGAAAGTGGCCCGCCATTCCATCCCCGCTTGGATCATTGGGTCGGGGTTCTGGTTGGACAAGGCGGCCCTGAGTTGAGTATCGAACGCTGCCAATGCGGCATGACGGCGCTGTCGGGCAATGTGGACATCATGGGTCCGTAGCGACTGGACGAACCGGCGCTTTCCAACCTGTTCCCAATGCTTCCGAGGGACGGCCCGGACGGCGAACCACGTTAAGCCCCGGCGCTCTAGCCACTGAGTATCGCTCATGCTCCCACCGTTGCTCCCACACGATTGCTCCCACTAGTAGACCGCCAAGTCACTGATAGTCAATGAGTTCTAGGGGTTGGGACAGATTTCCTTAGGTCCCTCCCGCCCCAGCCATCGCGCACCGTGTTCGTCCGGTATCAATCAAAAAAGCCCGCGTCATCGGCGGCAAGGTAGGGGCGCGCCAGGTCCGGCACCAGATTGACCCCCAGGCCTGGCCGATCCCAAACTTCGATAAAGCCATCTTTCACAATTGGGTTGGGCAAGCCGTCAACGATATCGTGCCACCAATCCGGTTTCCCGGATGGCAGTTCGAAGGCGATGTAATTGTCGGGTAGGGTTGCGCAGACCTGCACCAGGGCTGCAAGACCGAGCAAACCGTTGCCGGTGCCATGCGGCGCGATCATGATGCCGTGCAGATCGGCATATTCGGCAATCCATTTTAGCTCAGCAATACCGCCGACATCGCACGGATCGGGGCCGACCACATTGACCGCGTGGCCTTCGATCAATTGCTTGAAGTTCTGCCGCAAGTAGATTTGTTCCCCGGTATGAATGGGGGTTGAACTCGCGCGCGTCACCTCACGGTACACATCGGCGTTGACGAACGGGATATAATCGCCGCTGAGCATGTCTTCGAGCCACATGATATTGAGCGGCTCAACTGCGCGTGCCAGCCGGATCGCATCGGAAACCACCATGCCCGGACCGCAATCGAGCGCGAGGCCGATTTCGTCGCCCAACACGTCCTTCATTGCCGAGATGCACGCCAGCATGTGCTTCATGCCACGTTCGGTCAGCAGGCCGCGATCGGACACGCCGTGAAAATTGCTCGCCCGTCTTTCGCTGTAGTGAAAATCCGGAATGTCATTGCGCATCGTGCTGTGGAACCCGAGGCTTTGTTTGACAATGGTGAAGCCTTGCGGTGCGTCCTTCATCTGCTGGGCCGCGAGCGCATAATCTTCCGGCTGGTGGCCGGCCATAGGCTGTCGGATGGAGCCGTTATAGACCCGCACCCGATCGCGCACCTTGCCGCCCAGCAGCTTGTAGATCGGCACCCCGGCCGCCTTGCCGGCGAGGTCCCAGAGGGCGATTTCAATCGCGCTGACCGCAGCGCCATAGGGTTTGAACGCGCCGCGCTGGCGAATGCGCAACATCACCCGTTCAACATTCGTCGGATCGGCGCCGATCAGCGCATCGCGCAATGCCAGGACATGTGGCTTGATATAGGGTTTGTGGGATTCAACGGGACCCCAGCCACTGATCCCGGCATCCGTGACCAGCCGCACCACGGGATGCTGCCCGATGGTGGCGCAGCGCACGTCGATAATTTTCACGGCAAAACCTCTCCATTTGTGACGGACATTACCACCGGCGGGACTGATCGAGGCCATCTAGCCGCGATTGGAGTGCGCGGGTCTGGCGGGCAGTGTCTTCCTCGGCGATGATTTCGGCGGTCAGCGTGGGCGTTGCGCCGTCTTGCGCTTTCCAGCCCAAAATCCGCTCGGTCGTTGCGATATCCCAGCGCATACCGGGATTGTTGCTCATCAGATTCAGCACTTCGAAGCCGATTTGGTCCGCCGCCACACTGCGTTCAAAGCCGGTGCAAAGATCGCGGTCCGACAGCCACATCAACTGCCCCCATTTGCCCCAGTTCATATGCGCACCGGGCAGGTTTTCACCCCGCTGGCAGTAGCCGATACGAAAGCAGATCACCGACAGCCCTGCGCGGTCGTGATAGGATCGGCCCAGCCGTTCGCCGATCAGCTTGGACACCCCATAGGCATTGACTGGCCGCGGCGCGATGTCGGTGGTCAAGGCAAAGTCGTCGAAACGATGGCCGGCGACGGCCCAGTTGGAGCTCGCGAAGATCAGGCGTTTTGCGCCCCGTCGCACCGCCGCCTCATAAACATTCATGCAAAGATCAAGGTTATAGCGCTGGATATCTTCCCAACTGGTATCCGGTGACGGCCGGCCGGCAAGATGAATGACCGCGTCCACATCCGCGAACTGCCGCACCCAGGCATCATCCCACACCGACAGATCGGCTTGCTGGATTGCCGGATCGGCGCCGCTGGTGACATCGAGTAAACGTAAGTTCCAGCCCAACGCGGTGAAATGGGCGCGGAGTTTGGTGCCAATATTGCCGCCGGCACCGGTTATCAGAATTGTCTTGGTCATGTGTGCACTACCAGTTGGTGAAAGAACCATCGCGGCGCCGCAGCATTGGCGGATTCCAGGCGCGAAATTCGTCGCGCCCGAGCAGGGTCTCGTTCACCTCAAGCCCCAGGCCGGGCGTGCTGGGTACCCGAAAGCTGGTGCCGTGCAGCATCGGGGCGTTGGGAAACAGGTCAAGCTCGATCTGCGGCGGCGGGCGAAAACGGGATCGATTATATTCGAGCCAGGTGAAATTCGGGACCGCGGCCGCCAGATGGATTGAAGCCGCAGTGCAGACCGGGCCGAGCGGATTATGCGGCATCAGATCGACGTAGTGGGCCTCGCACCAGCCGGCAACTTTCATTGCTTCGGTGAAGCCACCAATATTGCAGACATCCAACCGCATATACTGGGTCAGACCGCGCTCGATATAAGGCAGCGCCTGCCATTTCGATGCGAATTCCTCCCCCAGAGCAAAGGGGATATCGGTCATCTTGCGTAACGCTTCGTACGCTTCGGGGGTTTCGTCGCGCATGGGCTCCTCAAGGAAATCCAGCGTGCCGCGCGGCATGCGCTGACAGAACGAGGCGGTTTCGGCCAGGCTCAGTCGGTGATGGTAGTCGATGCCGAGCACCACCGTGCCGCCGAGCCGCTCGCGCGCCTTGGTGCACCAGACTGCCGATTCGGCGAGCGCCTCGCGTGGCTCAAAAACTGTTTCGGTTTCATCGGGGTGGCGGCCGAAGCCGCGCTGCAAACGAATGGCTGGAAAACCTTCCGCGATGAACTGCGCGGCTTCCTCCAGCATTTCCTCACCCGTTGCTTGCACGGATGCGAGTGAGGGCACCAGGTCGCGCTGGCGACCGCCGAGCAGGTCATAAACCGGGATGGCGAGTGCACGCGCCTTGATGTCGTGCAGCGCGATGTCGATGGCCGAAATTGCCGCCGTCAAAACCCGTCCGCCCTCGAAATATTGGCTGCGGTAAAGCTCCTGCCAGAACCTGCCGATCTGGAAAGCATCACGCCCGATCAGCAACGGTGCGTAATGGTCGATTGCCCCCATTACCGCCAGTTCGCGCCCCGAGAAACCCGCTTCGCCCCAGCCGATAATGCCATCCTCGGTCATCACCTTGACCAGGAGCTGATTGCGATGCCCGATCCACACTGGATAGGAGGTTATACTGCGGATGATGAGTTTCATGGCGATGGTCGTTTCCCAATGTCGGGACTAGTTTCGTGTCCCGGACTTCGCCATAGTAGATCGTAAATCAACGGGCCGGCATAGGCGCAAACAACACCGAATTAGGGAAACGGCAATGACGCTTTCGAACACAGCACTGCCAGTCAACCGTCGCAGCTTGCTCGCGGGCGTCGCGAGCCTCGCGATTGCCGGCGGCGCCCAGGCGCAAGGCAGCAAGACCGGCATCGATGCGGCAACCTGGACGCCGGAGTATATCGCCTCAATTGCCGGCACCGCTGAATTCGATACCGCCGCGGAATGCGCACGCGTGGTCCCGCTGGATTACAGCGGCCGCCTGACGTATTGGTATTTTGGTCCCAACCAGGCCTCACCGCAGATCGAGCACGAGATCGAGGCGCAGTTCTGGGCGGCTTTTGCCAAGACCTACCCCAATATCAAGGTCAGCAAGCTTAGCCTCGACTACAATTCCATGTTGGACAAACTGCGCGCCGCATCGCTGGGCAAGGCCGCGCCGATGGTTGCGCGCCTGCCGATCCTGTGGGGATCTGAATTCGCCGCCAAAAACATGCTGATGCCGTTCAGCCCGGCCGATGTGGGCTATGGCGATGATGAATTCTGGCCCGGCGCGCTGAAATCGGTCACCTGGAAGGGCAAGAAATACGGGGTGCCCACCAATAACGAAACCATGGCGTTGATCTGGAACGCTGTTTTGTTCAAGCAAGCCGGGCTTGACCCGGAAAAGCCGCCGGCAACCTGGGACGATCTTGTCGCTTATTCCAAACAGATCAAGGACCGCACTGGCAAGAATGGCTACGGCATGGTGGCCCGGGTGAATGCCGGCAACACCCCGTTTCGCTTCATGCCGCAATTGTGGGCCTATGGTGGCGGTGCGCTGGATGAGGCGGATGCCAACCCGACCTATAAATCCATTCAGGTCAATTCGCCTGGCGCCAAAGCGGCCTTGCAGGCATCGGTCGATATGTATGTCCGCGACAAGTCGGTGCCGGTGTCGGCCTTGACCAACACCCAGACCGAAAACCAGGACCCGTTCATTTCCGGCCAACTCGCGATGATGATCAGCCATCCCAGCGAATACGCCGCCATGCTCGATCGCGCCAAGAAAGCGACCGGCGATGATCGCAAAATCGCCGAGGCCGTGGTCGCCAACATGCGTTACGGCTTGATCCCCAAGGGTGCTGCCCGCCGGGCGGTCGTGTTTGGCGGATCGAACGCGCATATCTTCAACCCCGATATTGTCGAGGGCGGGCTTGACGTGAAAGCCGCGCGCGCCTTTGTCACTTTCATGACTGGGCCGGAATGGTCGACCAAGATGGCCTGGGTCAATTCCAATCCGGGTAATATTCGCGGGTTTCGCTCCAAATGGATGAAGGAACGGCTTGATACGATCAAGTTCCTCAACATCACCACCTCGATGTTGCCCAATGGCATTCCGTTCCCGGTGTTGCCGCAATCGGCCGAGATCATGAACATAATCATCCCGAATATGTTGCAAAATGCGCTGACCAAGAAGATGACCGTTGATGCGGCGGCCGAGGATGCGGCAAAAAAAATCAAGGATCTTTTGGCTGATCTTTAGGGGATCAAGAAGTCAAACGGCGTTGTTGGC
>JACMOQ010000548.1 GCA_014377905.1 Acetobacteraceae bacterium
AAACTGGCGCCCGATACGTTCGAGGTGCTCGGCCGGGCGCACGGTGGCACGCAGCACTTCATTGTCCGGCGTCTGCAGGCGGCGCAACAAGCCGGTGATCCGTGCCACCGACGCCCGCACCGTGACCAGCATGTCGCGTTGGAATTCGGGGTTGCTTAAATGGTGCTCGGCATTGGCCAGCAGCAGGGTCAACTGGCCGGAGACATTCTTGATATCATGGGCCACAAACGCGAAGCGTTTGCCGTAATCATGCAGAGCGCGGGTCTGCATGAGGGTTTCGGCCCCCTGGCGCGCGGCAATAGCGGCCGCCACCTGGCGGGCGACGATCTGCAACAGGGCGAGCACTTCACGGTCGACCACGAAACGCGCCCGCGGTGGCGCGACGACGGCAAACCCGAGGATATCAATCCCGCCACCGTTTTGCGGCGGACCGCGCGACAGCGGGACCGCGAGCCAGGCGCCGGACAGCACCGGATCGGCCAGCAGACCGGGGTGATCGGCGATCGATATGGCGGTCGGGCCGGACCCGAAGGCCGCGATCAGGGGATGATCGGCGGCAATTGCACCCGATGTCGCCGGCATGTTCCACGACCCCGCCCAGGCGTAGCGGGCAGCGGGCGCGGCAGTGTCCTGGCGCAGGAAGACCGCGCCGCCGGGGCTGTCGACAATGCCCGCAACCGCGCGGATCACCCGGCTATGAAGGGGCACATAGGCATCAGCGCCCGACAGCATGGCAATGCAGCGCAGCCATTCCTGCTCGTAATTATAGCGACGGCTGAAAAAGTGATCGACCAGCAGGCGCTGCAACCACGAGCGGGCGCTCCCCGAGGTGAGCAACACCGCGACACTGATGAAACCGGCGAAAACCAGCCCGATCTGCGCTATCGCGCCCCAGTCCGCACCGAAATAGCGCATCGCCTCGCCCAGACCGGCAAGGCCGATCAGGAACATCCCAGCCAACACCAGGGTGGCGCTATGGAACACCACCTGGCGGGAAACGTGGATATCGATGGCCCATTCACGATTGCGTACCGCACCAACTGCGAGCAGCGGGACCACAATTCCGGCGGCAACGGCCCGGGCATTGACCAGGGATGGTGACAGATACCCAACCAGTGCCGCATCGGCCCACAGCACAAGATCATAGGTAAAGAGCGCCATCAGGGCGATGCAGGGCAGATTGATATGCCATTTCGCCTCCTGCGGGGCGTTGCGGTAGAGATTTTCGATCAGCAGGATGTTGCACACCGCCAGTCCGACCCGGACGCCGGTTGCAACCGACCAACCCGTGTTGCCACCGCGCAGCGCGTAGCCCGAGATCACCCCGGTGGTCACGATCACCAACGCGACCAGTCCGGTGACGATGAATGCCTGCGACATCGAACTGCGCCCGGTGACAGTTCGCCGATACAGATGCAAGAGAAAAACATACCAGACAATCGAACGCAGGATATCGACCAACCCACCAGGCCCGCCCCAAGGCAGCCCCACCCCGAAGGCGAACATCCCCGCCCACAGCGCCGAAACGCCAGTGGCCATTGCCAGATAAAATCCTGTCCTGCTGAGCCGCAGCCGCACCACAATCAGCGCGGTCAGCGCGGCATAAAGCCCGGCACAGGCGCCATAAAGCAGTGTGGTTACAAACATCGCCGCTACAGTCCCTTGCGACAGGCGGCGACGCCCATTGGCAGTCGGCGCATTGGGCTCAGCGCGCGCCTTCCTGGAACAGGATCACCCGCACCGTCGCGATCAGGATCAGCAAATCCAGAAACAGGTTCCGGTGTTTCACGTAATAGAGGTCGTAGGCCAGTTTTTGCCGGCTGTCATCGACTGACGCACCATAGCGGAAACTCACTTGCGCCCATCCCGTCAGCCCCGGCTTGACCAAATGGCGATCGCCATAGAACGGGATTTCCGCAGTAAGTTGCGCGACGAAATGCGGGCGCTCTGGCCGGGGCCCGACAAATCCCATCTCACCCCGCAAAACATTGATCAGCTGCGGCAGTTCATCGATCCGGGTCGCCCGCAGGAACGCACCGACCCGGGTCACCCGGCTATCATCGAGGGTTGCCCATTTGGGGCCAGCGGCCTCGGCATCGGTGCCCATGCTGCGCAGCTTCAGGACGGTGAATGGCCGGCCGCGCAAGCCCACGCGGATTTGGCGATACAGCACAGGGCCCGGGCTATCAATTTTAACGGCGATGGCCGCAAACACCAACAATGGCAACGTGAGCAGCAACCCTGTCAGGCTGAGAGTGATTTCGGCGGCGCGACGGACCATGCGCACGGCAATGCCGCTTTCCACCCGTTGGGACGCCGGCAACCAGTTCTCCCGCAGCGCGTCAATGTCCATCCGGCGGAGCTGCTGTTCGCAAAATTCGACACCGCCAAAGACCTGTATATCGCGGAGTTTCAACCGCAGCAGGCTTTCAAGCGAACCCTCGGGGCGGGAACCATTGGCAAAAATCACTCCCCATACTTTACGCGACCGAAGCTGGCTCGCGGGCGTTGCGGTAAATGCATTCGGGGACATGATATCGATTACAGCAAACAGACGACGACGCATTCCACCAATGGCCGCCACCGCTCCCGCCGCCTGCTCGGCGTTGCCGACAATCACCACTTTGCGGGTGAGGAGTCCGAAATGCACCGCAACTCGGATGACCAAACGCGTGCCAAACAGCAGCAACACCCATGACAGAAGCATTTTCATCGGCCACAGCGCGTCGTGGCCAAGCAAAAAACTCGGGTCAATATCAAACGCCAGACTGACCATGAAAATCGCCGGGAACCCGATGACACCCGCGACCACGCTGTTAACCAGTAAACGGCGGGTTTGCAGGCAGATTTCAGGGCGATACAAACCGATGGCAACCGAGGTCAGGCCCACGGTGACGCCAAGAACCGCGGCCCGATCCACGGTCGCAAGATCAAGTCCGGCAAAGCCCGCACCCGCCGCCGGGTTGGCGTCCGGCAAAAGCAGCACATAGAAAACCAGAAATGCGAGCGCGAACTCCAGCACCCAAAGCAGGAACATTTCGAGCGATATATGGTTCCGGAGCCCACGCGTCATTTTAATTCCATACAATGGTATGCACCGCTGGTCATGGTCGTCGACATTCAAAACGTCGCAATCCTGCAATCGCGTCTCATTCCTACGCTCACACACTCAAAAAACTGAGCAGTGCGGGCCGCCCACCTCGTTTCCTAACGGGGCACCCAACCCCTGCGTTCCCCGACCCATCAGTTGACAGTCAAATGCCCCGACAGGTTGCGCACCACGCACGCTTCTGCATGCGCTTTATCCGCAACCCACGGTTTTCCTTCATCAATTAATCGTGTGTCTTAAGGGATGCTGCAAACCCAAGTCAAGGTTTTTGTCCCACCACACTCTTGCATCCGCCAGCGGTCTAAAAGTGCAATTCCGTTAGTTTCGCCACCCAAGCATTTACGAACCATGCAATTGCATGATAGCTTTATGCTTCGCTGATATAAAATGTTGTACTGTGACCAAGGGCTTTGCTGCTTGCTAACCAAGACCGAGTCATTGACGACAGAAATAGGCGTGTGGCTCAACGGTAGAGCGCTGCTATCACATGGCAGAGATGGGGGTTCAATTCCTTCCGCGCCTAAATCCGACCTATTTTTGTCTTTTTTAGACATTTTTGTTTTTTTTGATGTGGTGATCTGATGCTGCAAGCCCCGAGTCCAAGCCGCGCCGCGCTTTCGAGCCGAACTCGTGCTCTCCTGATGCTCAGCGCGGTGCTCCTTTTGCCATCCTGCGGCGGCGGCCTTCTGCGGGACCAGGCGGGTGCGGGACCAGCATGTCAGGGCGAGCCACCCGCCGGCAGCGCGGCGACTGCGACATCCGATCCCAACGCGCCTGAGGGTAATCCAACACTCACACCACGCGTGACCGCGTCCTACGTGATCGGTGCCGGCGACAACCTCAGCATTTCAGTTTATCGGGCGCCGGAACTGAGTGTGCCTGGCATGCCGGTGCGTCCCGACGGACGCATTTCGATGCCCTTGATCCCGGACATCGTTGCCGCCGGCAAAACACCGAGCCAGCTTGGCAAGGAGTTGGAGGAACGACTGAAAGAATATGTTCAGGATCCCATTGTAACAGTGATGGTGACCGGGTTCATCGGCCCCTTTGATCGTCAGGTTAAAGTGATCGGTGAGGCAACCGAGCCATCGGCGATCCCATACCGCGATGGCATGACCGTGCTGGATGTGATGATCGCAACCAAAGGGCTGACCAAATTTGCGTCGGGCAACAGTGCCGTAATTGTGCGCCGTGAGGGCAACAAGCAGGTAACAATAA
>JACMOQ010000549.1 GCA_014377905.1 Acetobacteraceae bacterium
CCCAGTTCCAAGGGTGAGCGAGTTGGTGAGCGCCAGTGTGCTGGTCGCCGCCCCGCCGACGAGATCAAGCGCCCCAAGGCTCGCGGCGTTGACGGTTATGGTATAGGTGCCGACAGCGAAGTTCGCGGCGGTCGAGGTGGTAGGGACTGTGGCACCGCAGGTCGCCCAGGTGCCCGCGACATTCCAGTTGCCGGTCGCGTTCGCGGTGCACTGCGCCGCCGCATCGGGGGTCAGCCCGACCAGTGTAGTAATAGCGAGCACGATGCCGGCGAAGGCCGACCCAATAGCCCGCTTCATACCATTCCCGAGCAGATCGAGGTCACCCGCAACAGCCGCTCGGGGGGCATTACCGAAGAACCGCCTTTTGGCGGAAAGGGCCTCAAGCGGCCGATGAAAACCTGGCGACATCCTGCAATCCTCATCCGGAGTAACAACGCAAGCTCTTGAAAAGAAACTCTTAAAAACTTTCGCCGGCAAGCCGACGGTCCTCACATCACGCCTCCAAGGTTCACCGAATAATGATGAACGCTGGCCGTTTGCCCTGGACCAAAACCCCGCCTAAGCTTGAGGCCAAGGCGAAGGATTTAATACCAGACACACTTGAGACGTACTATTGCACATCCATTCGCATTGCTGTCAAGCGAAACCCTTGTGCGCCCAAGGGTTTCCGGGTGCGATAAGGGTGCAAGTCCGGCTTAACCAACGGGGGCATCCATGTTCGATCTGCATTACTGGCCAACACCAAACGGCAAGAAAGTCACCATTCTGCTGGAGGAATGCGAGGCGGAGTATCGCGTGGTCAAGTGCAATATCGGCCACGGTGACCAGTTCTCGGCTGCGTTCCTGCGCTACAACCCCAATCACCGCATGCCGGTACTGGTGGACCACGCGCCGGCCGGCGGTGGGGCGCCGATCTCGGTCTTCGAGTCGGGGGCGATCATGCTGTATGTCGCGGAAAAGCTTGGGAAATTCTATCCGCAGGATGTGCGGACCAGGACTGAAATTCAGCAATGGCTGATCTGGCAGATGGCCAACCAGGGGCCGAAAATTGGGGAATGCGGGCATTTCCGTCGGCTTGGGCCAGACAAGGGCGACCAGACTTACGCGATCAGGCGCTTCACCGATGAAGCCAACCGGCTTTACGGGGTGCTCAATAACCGGCTTTATGACCGGCGCTATCTGGCGGGCGATGACTACAGCATCGCCGATATGATTTGCTATCCATGGACGGTGAACTGGAAGGGCCAGGGCCAGGACATCGCCGAATTCCCCTATTTTGCCCGCTGGCAGGCCGAAATCGCGGCGCGCCCGGCAGTTATCAAAGGCATGGCGGTGGGGGCGGATTTCGCCGAAGACCCGGCCACGCTGCCCCAGGTAGAGCGCGATCGGCGGGCAGCGATGCTGTATAATCAGCGTGCCAGACCTGCGCCGGTTGGCGGCTTGCTTTAAGGCGTGCAATTCCGCATCCTCGCCGCAAAACATGCTGCGAGGATGCGTGAAATGACCAGTTCTACTGCTGACGTGGTGATTGTTGGGGCAGGCTTTGGCGGCATGTACATGCTGCATAAGATGCGCGGTCTGGGGCTGCGCGCGATCGTGCTGGAACGCGCCACCGGCGTGGGCGGCACCTGGTATTGGAACCGCTACCCCGGCGCGCGCTGCGATGTGGAAAGCATGCAGTATTCCTATTCCTTCGATCCGCAATTGCAGCAGGAGTGGAACTGGAGCGAGCGCTTCGCATCCCAGCCGGAAATCCTGAGTTACGCCAACCATGTCGCCGACCGGCTCGATCTGCGGCGGGATATTCGGTTTGAAACCTCGGTGACCTCGGCCGCGTACGATGAGGCGTCGCAGAGCTGGATGGTTGGCACCGATGGCGGCGACACTGTTACCGCGCGGTTCTGCGTGATGGCGACCGGGTGCCTGTCGACGTCCCGCCAGCCGGATTTCCCTGGGCTGTCGAACTTCAAAGGCAAAACCTACCATACCGGGCATTGGCCGCATGAAGGGGTGGATTTCACTGGCAAGCGGGTCGGCGTGATCGGCACCGGTTCGTCCGCAATCCAGGCGATCCCGGTGATCGCCGAGCAGGCAGCCCATCTGACGGTGTTCCAGCGCACCCCCAATTTCTCCATCCCGACGCGCAACAAGGCGATGGATGGCGCGTATGAGGGCTGGTGGAAGAAGGATTATCCGAAGCATCGCAATCTCGCCCGCACGTTGCGCGCCGGGGTTATTACCAATTTGAACGACATGTCGGCCTTGTCGGTCGATGCCGCCGAACGGCAACGGGTGTATGAGGATCGCTGGGCGCTGGGCGGCACCAGCTTCATGGCAAGCTTCAACGATCTTTCGGTCAACAAAGCGTCGAACGACACCGCGGCCGAGTTCGTGCGATCGAAGATCCGCGCGACGATCACCGATCCGGCGGTCGCCGAAATCCTGCTGCCGCATAACCACCCGATCGGCACCAAGCGCATCTGCGTTGATAGCCATTATTACGAGACCTATAATCGGCCCAATGTCAGCCTAGTGGATGTGCGCAATTCGCCGATCGAAACCATCACGGCTGATGGCGTGATGGTGGCTGGCCGCGAATATCCGGTCGATATCATCGTTTTCGCCACCGGCTTCGATGCAATGACCGGCACTTTGGTCGGGATCAACCCGCATGGCCGCGATGGCGCGACGCTCGCCGAGGAATGGGAGGCCGGCCCCCGCACTTATCTCGGGCTGATGTCGGCACAATTCCCGAATTTGTTCATGATTACCGGGCCAGGCAGCCCGTCGGTGCTGAGCAACATGATTGTGTCGATCGAACAGCATGTTGATTGGGTCAGCGACTGCATCGCGTATATGAACCGCAACGGGTTGACCGCGATTGAGCCACGCCGTGACGCCCAGGACGCGTGGGTCGAACATGTGAACGAGATGGCGTTCCGCACGCTGTACCCGACAGCGAATAGCTGGTACATGGGCGCCAACATTCCCGGCAAGCCGCAGGTTTTCATGCCCTATATCGGCGGCGTGGGGGCTTATCGGGTGAAGTGCGACGACGTTGCGGCCAAAGGGTATGAAGGGTTTGAGTTGGGGGCGGGGCAGGCGCGGGCGGCAGCGGAGTAGCGTCAGGCAAGCGCCCCAACCCCGGCCTTTTCCCGGGGGAAGATGTTACCTTCGCCTCGTTGCCGCCGCCCGTTGCGCCAGGCCGATCACCGCGCTGCGGCTGATCGCGTCATCGGCGGCGCCGGTGCGTTTGCAGGCGCGTTCGGCTTCCCAGACGCGGATGCAGGCGGCATCGATCGCGGCTTCGGACCAAAGGCCAAGCGCGCGGGTGAAGGCGGGTTTGGATTTGAAGAAAACGGGGGGGCGGACGCTGTCGGTGGCATCGCTGGCGGATTGGCCGCCGGCCATGCCAGCGCGGGCGCGTTGCAGGCGTTGCAGGTGCATCAAGGTGCCGCGCAGCACTCCAACCGGGGCGGTGCCTTCCTGCATGGCGAGTTCGAGGGCGCGGTCGGTGGAGGCGATATCGCCTGACGTGGCGGCAAACAGCGCGTCATCGAGGGATAATCCGGCGAGATCGCCGACACAGACGCGGGCAGCGTCGATATCGGCGGTGCCGCCCTGGCCAACATAGGTCGCGAGTTTTTCAATTTCGCGTTGGGTGATGGCGCGGTCGGCACCGAGTTGGCCGCCAAGCCAGCCCAGGGCTTCGCTGGTGACGGATACGCCGAATTCCTGCAGTCCGGTTTTGATCACGGTTTCGAGGGCGCGGCCTTCGAGCGCGTAGCAGGCGACGGACGCGGCATCGGGGGTTTTTTCCAAGGCGGCTACCAGCTTGGCGCGGCTGGTGAGGCTGGGGGCTTCGAGGATCAGCAGGCTGTCGGCGCGGCCGGCAAGCACGGCCTGCACCGGTTTCAAGGCCGCATCGGTGACATCGCGGACTTTAACGACACGACGGCCGCCAGTAAGGGCCAGCGCGGTCATTTCTTCTTCAATCCGGGCATAGCCGTCGCGTTCTAGTTCGGACAGACGAAACGGGTCGTTGGTCGGGCCGATGACGCGGCGGATCAGGGCGGTGGCGCGTTCGCCGATCAGGCCGGCATCTTCGCCCCAGAGCAGCACCACACGGCACTTGCCAGGGTCGCGCAGAAAGCTGTCGAAGCGGGCACCGTCGAACTTCATGGCGGTTAGGGTTTCTGGCCGTCGAACCAAATGGCGAGTTGCATTGTGATCTGGTCGGCGATGGCGTCGGTAAGGCGGCGACGCACGGCATCATTTTCCATATCGGCGGCGAAATACTGATTGATGAAGACATTGTAGCCATCGACCTGACGGGCAGTGCCAGCGGTAAGCTGGGTGCGTTTGGGGTCTTGGGCGGTGAGACTCCACGACGCGATGCCAACCAGTCGCACGCGGGATGTGGTGTTATCGCGCTGGATGCCGATATTTTCGCCGTCGATGGCGTAGGTGATGGTCAGGTCGTAGCGGCGGGCGACTGCCAGGCCTTGGCGCCCGAAGCGGGCGATCAGGCCTTCGCGGAGTAATTGCCCGCGCCGTTCCGGGATGATCCCGACCTGAATTTCCGCAAGCCCGGCTATCGCTTCGCCCGGCTTGCCGCCGGCGGCGGGCGCATAGACCGGGTGCCAACCGCAGCCGGCGAGCAGGATTGGCAGCAGGATGGCGCGGCGCTTCATCTAACCCGCCATCACGAAGTTGACGATGCGGCCGCGGACATAAATGCGCTTCACGATCGTTCTGCCTTCCAGCAACTTGGCGACGTTGGGTTCGGCTTCGGCCAAAGCGAGCACGGTTGCTTCGTCGGCAGCGGGGGCGACGGTCACGGTGGCGCGCAGTTTGCCGAGCACCTGGACGGCGATGGTGACGCTGTCATTGGCGGCCAGCAAGGGGTTGGAGTCGAGCCATGGCAGTTCGGCGACGAGTGCGTCGGTGCCGGGGTGGAGGTGGGCGTACATTTCTTCGGCCAGATGCGGCATCATCGGGCTGATCAGACGGGTGATGGCCTCGATCGCTTCGAAGCGGGCGAAGGCCAGACCGTCTGCGGCCCCTGCCCGCTCGGCATCAGAAATCGCGTTGGCGAGTTCGTGGATCCGGGCGACGGCGACGTTGTAGGTGAAGTTTTCCAGGCTTTCGGTGACCGCGGCGATCGCTTTGTGGGTGGCGCGGCGAAGGTTGCGGGCGGCGGGGGCGAAGGTTTCGGGTTCGGTGGCGGGCGCGATGGTTTCGACCAGGCGAAACAGGCGCTGGGTGAAGCGGTACGCGCCAATGACCCCCGATTCGGTCCATTCGATATCGCGTTCCGGCGGGTTGTCGGACAGCACGAACCAGCGCGCGGTATCGGCGCCGAAGCGGGCGATGATCTCGCCGGGGTCGACGGTATTGCGCTTGGATTTCGACATCGATTCGACGCGGCCGACAGTGACCGGCGTGCCGCCCGCCCGATTGACCACGCTGCCGTCGGGGCGCTTTTCGACTTCTTCGGGATAAAGCCAATCGCCATTGGCGGATTTGTAGCTTTCGTGGGTGACCATGCCCTGGGTGAACAGGCCGGCGAAGGGCTCGTCGAGATCGACATGGCCGGTGATGCGCATCGCACGGGTGAAGAAGCGCGAATAGAGCAGGTGCAAAATCGCGTGCTCGATGCCGCCAATATACTGATCGACCGGCAACCAGTGATCGACCGCTGCGCGGATGGTGGGTTCATCGGCGTTGGGCGAACAGAAGCGGGCGAAATACCAGGAACTGTCAACGAAAGTATCAAAGGTGTCGGTTTCGCGCACCGCCGGCTTGCCGCAACTTGGGCAGGCGACGTGCTTCCAGGTCGGGTGATGGTCGAGCGGGTTGCCGGGTTGATCAAAAGTGACATCGTCGGGCAGCACCACCGGCAGCTGGCTGGCCGGCACCGGAACAATGCCGCAAGCGTGGCAATGGATGACCGGGATCGGGCAGCCCCAATAGCGCTGGCGGCTGACCCCCCAGTCACGCAGGCGCCAGTTGGTAAGGCCGCGGCCGATGCCGCGTTTTTCCAGTTCGGCTATCGCGGCCGGCTTGGCGGCAGCGGGTGCGGCAAGGCGGTCGAGGAAACCGGAATTGATGATGGTGCCGGCATGGGTGAAGGCGACATCGCCAACTTGATAGGTCGCGGCGTTTTCCCCCGGGGGAAGCACCACGGGGGGGACGGGCAGGTTGTATTTGCGGGCGAAGTCGAGACCGCGCTGATCATGCGCGGGGCAGCCGAAAATCGCGCCGGTGCCGTATTCCATCAGGACGAAATTGGCGATCCAGACCGGGGTGGTGACGCCTGGGATGAACGGGTGTTTGACCCGCAAGCCGGTATCAAA
>JACMOQ010000550.1 GCA_014377905.1 Acetobacteraceae bacterium
AACACGCCGCCGGATGCCAGGATTCCGCGATAACAACATCCTTGACCGCGCCTTCGCGCACCATGAAGGATTTCGCCGCCCCGCCTTCTTCCGCCGGACAGCCATAATAGCGCACCCGGGCGACCAGCGCCTGCATTTCCGCCAGATCGCGGGCGCGCACCGCATAGCGCACGCGGGCTTTCGCCTGGACCACGTTCGGCGCCACCCCGCCGCCATCCAGCATCGCGTAATGAATGCGCGCGTCGGACGGCATATGCTCGCGCATATAATTCACCCCGACATTCATCAGTTCAACCGCGTCCAGCGCCGACCGCCCCAGATGCGGCGCCGCCGCCGCATGGCTCGCCCGGCCATGAAAAGTGAAATCGAGCCGCGTATTGGCCAGCGACCGCGCGTCATTCACCCCGGCAAACGGCATCGGATGCCAGGTGATGGCGATATCGACATCGTCGAAGGCGCCGGCGCGCACCATGAATGCCTTAGCCGCCCCACCTTCCTCGGCTGGGCAGCCATAATAGCGAACCCGGCCGGCAATGCCGTTTCCAGCGAGCCAGTCCTTTACCGCGGTTGCCGCCAGCAGCGCCGCCGAGCCTAATAAATTATGCCCGCAGCCATGCCCCATGCCGTCACCCGGCAGCGGCGTATGCTCGGTGGCGCCTGCTTCCTGGCTTAACCCTGGCAGGGCATCGTATTCGCCAAGAATGGCGATCACCGGCCCGCCCTCGCCCGCTTCGCCCATCACCGCCGTCGGAATGCCGGCCAATGCCTCGGTGATGCGGAACCCCTGGCGCTCCAATTCGGCGGTGTGCTCAGCGACCGAGCGGAATTCGGTATAGGCGATTTCCGGCATGTCGAAGACGCGATCGCTCAGCGCCTCAAATTCCGCGCGCTTGGCGTCAACCAATTGCCATATCTGTTCTGAATTTTGCATTGTCTGGTCCTGGTGAAGGCGGGCGATAAAGGGAAGGCAAAAAAACTTTCTGTGAGTTTGTTGCCGTTGGCGTAGTACCGCGGTGAGTTCGCACGCCAACGGCAACAGAGTCATAAAGTTTTTTTGCTTCTTTGTTTTCAAACAAAGAAAACCTTACCTTGTCTTATTGCGTGGCCGCCGGAAACGGAAACTGCGCCAAATATTTCTGATACTCCGGCTCCACATCCACTTGCATCGTCGCCAGGAACCGCACCACCGCGCAGTAGAACGCGATCGTCAGTACCAGATCGGTCAGATGTTCATTCGACAGAAACCCCTGCAGCGCGGCAAAACTTTCCGCCGACGCCGCCCCATCCACTGTCATTTCCCGCGCTGCCCGCAGCACCGCCCGGCTTTGCCCGTCGAGGACGGTGGCCTTGCCATCGGTGTCATCGATCAGCGCCTGAATATCAGCGTCGCTGACCCGGAAATCATGCCCGATCTTGACATGATGCGACCATTCATACGGCGATTTGGCGAGCCAGCCGACCTGGAGGATCGCCAATTCCCGCAGCCGGCCGTCAAGCGTGCTTTTGTTGCGGA
>JACMOQ010000551.1 GCA_014377905.1 Acetobacteraceae bacterium
CCGGCCCTGTGGGGGGCGGGTGCGAGGGCGGCGGCGCCCTTGCCGCCACCGAGCCCCGAGCCCCCGCCGAGGGCGACCACCAGGGCGGCGTCGCCGGCGCGGGCGGCCGCGGCTGCGCTATCAATTTGGGCCAGGCTAGGGCCGCTGGCAAAATCGTCAAACAGGATGACCGCAAGGCGGGCGCCGCGGAGTGAGGCTGCCGCGGCTTCGGTGATGCCATGGGCCGCAAGCCCGGGATCGGCGACCAGCAATACCGGTTGTCCGCCCGCAAGGGTTCGCGCATGGGCGCCGAGGCGGTCCAGCGCGCCCTCGGATTGCAGGATAGGCGGCACGCGGTCCAATGCAAACGACACAATCCTCTCCATTCCGAATACTGTCGGGTGCATAGACCGATGCTGGCGACGGTGCCAGGGGCCAGACGGGCGCTTTTGTGGCACTGGTGGGCTAGGCTCGGCGCGGCAAGATCGGCATCATGGCGCGATGCCCCCCTCCCCGGTTCCGCCGCTGCTGGTCAGTCTGTTCATCGCCTATGTGGCACTAGGAATTATCGGGCCGGTCACGCCACTGATGTTGTTGCAGGCTGGTGCCAGTGCGTCGGAAATTGGGCTGGTGGCCTCGGCCCATTCGGTCGGGTTCATCGCCGGCACCTTGGGTTTGGGTCGGTTGATCGCAGTGCTCGGACATCGTCGGGCCTATGTCGTTGTTACGATTATTGCTGGCGGTGTCACAATCGGGATGGCGATGGTCGATACCGCCATGCTGTGGGCGATGCTGCGGGTGGCGTTGGGGGTGGGCCATGCGGGGATATGTCTGGTGGCGGAAAGCTGGCTCAACGCGCATGCCACCAACGCTACGCGCGGCCGGGTGTTCAGCGCTTATATGCTGACGACGTGGGGGGGGAATGTGCTCGGGCCGCTCACCATCAGTTTTGTGCCGGCCTCGGCGGTGCTGATGGCGATTGCGGGAATTGTGATGCTGGGCGCAGGCGTGCCGGTGGCGCTGGGCCAGGCGCCGGTGCCGCAAGCCCCGGCGCGGCAAAGGGTGATGCTGATGGGGCTGGTGCGGGTGTCGCCGGTAGGGCTGGTGTGTTGCCTGGTGGCCGGGCTGTCGAACTCGGCATTCTACGCCATGACCCCGGTGGCGCTCGATGCGCAAGGCTATAGCCAGGCCGAGATTGCGGTGTTTCTGGTCATCATCAATCTGGCCGGGATGGCGGCGCAAATACCGATCGGGCTGCTGTCGGACCGGATCGGGCGGCGGCAACTGGCGGTCTGCGTGCTGCTGATGGGGGCATTGTTGGGCGTGGCACTATACTTTGCCGCAGCAGCGCCGGTTCCAGTAGTGATGGCGCTCGGCGCTGGCTTTTCAGCGATGACGTCGGGGCTGTACGGCCTGGGGTCGAGCCAGACCAGCGACCGGTTGGCGGGCGGTGACATGGTGGCGGCAAGCAGCGGGTTGCTGCTGGTCTGGGCGTGCGGAGCGGCAATTGGGCCGGCTTTGGCGGGGCGGATCATGGCGGCAAGCCAGCCTTGGACGCTGTTTGTTTATCTGCCCGCCATTATGGCGAGTGCTGCGATTTTTACCGTGGTACGAATGGTGCTACGCAGTGATGCACCGCGTGTTGAACGCGTCGTGGCAGTCGCAGCCAAAGGTCCGGGGTAAGAAGTGAGCCGCACGCCGTTCCGCACGAGATATTCCGCCGCCAGCCTGCTGCGCCAGGGCCTTGCCGGGCAAACCGGCTGGGGCGAGGCGTGGCGCGCGCCAGCGCCGAGGCCACGCTATGATTTCGTCATCATCGGCGGCGGCGGGCACGGGCTGGCGACGGCCTACTACCTTGCCAAGCTGCATGGCGCGAACCGGGTGGCGGTGCTCGAAAAAGGCTGGATCGGCGGCGGCAATACCGGGGGCAACACCACAATCGTGCGGTCAAATTATTTCTTTCCGGAAAGTGCCGCGCTCTATGACCACGCGCTGCGGCTTTACGAAGGGCTGAGCCAGGAGCTCAACTACAACATCATGCTGTCGCAACGGGGGGTGGTGACCATCGCCCACAGCCATCACGATATGGAATTGATGGCGCGAAGCGTGAACGCGATGCTGATCAACGGCATCGATGTCGAATTGCTCGATGCCGAGGGCGTGCATCGCGAAATCAAGATCGCCAATCGCGACCCGCATGCGCGCTTCCCGATCCATGGCGGCTTCGTGCAGCGCCGGGGCGGCATTGCGCGCCACGATGCGGTAGCGTGGGGCTATGCGCGGGCGGCCGACGCGATGGGGGTTGATATCATTCAGAATTGTGAGGTTACCGGGTTTCGCTTCGACGGCGCGCGTGTGGTGGGGGTGGAAACCAGTCGCGGGCCGATTGCGGCTGGCCGGGTGGGGATGGCGGTTTCCGGCCATTCCGGGGTGCTGGCCGCCAAAGCCGGGTTTAAACTGCCGATCCAAAGCTATGCGTTGCAGGCGATGGTCACTGAACCGGTCAAGCCGGTGCTCGACACGGTGATCCTGTCCGGTAGCACCGGGATTTATTGCAGCCAGTCCGACAAAGGGGAGATGGTGTTTGGGGCGGGGTTGGATTTGTATCCGTCCTACGCCCAGCGCGGCAATTTGCCAGTCGGGCAGACCATCATCGCCGCGTTGCTCGATATGTTCCCGCGTTTTCGGACTTTGAAGCTGCTGCGGCAATGGGCGGGAATTGTTGATGTGTGCTGGGATTATTCGCCGCTGATCGGGCCTTCTCCGGTGGAGGGTCTGTATTTGAACTGCGGCTGGGGCACTGGCGGTTTCAAAGCAATCCCGGCCGGGGGGTGGTTGCTGGCGCATATTCTGGCCACAGGGCAGCACCACCCGATCTCGGCGCCGTTCGACCTCAATCGTTTCACCACCGGCCGGCTGATCGACGAAGCCGCCGGCGCCGGGATTGCGCATTAATGCTGGCCCTGCCCTGCCCGCATTGCGGCACCCGCGACGAGGCCGAATTCCAGTTCGGTGGCGAACCGGCGATCCGCCCGCCATCGGCCGTGACCGACACAGTGTGGGCAGAATATGTGTATATGCGCAGCAACGAAAAGGGTCCGCACCGTGAATTATGGTGCCATGCCGGCGGCTGCGGCCAATGGTTTGTGCTGACCCGCAATACCGCTACCCATGCGGTGCTGCCATGAGGCTGGCATCGGGCGGTCGGATCGACCGCGCCAAGAAGCTGTCCTTCACCTGGAACGGGACGGCGCTGACCGGCTTTACCGGCGATACGATTGCATCCGCGCTGTTGGCCAACGGGGTCAAGATTGTTGCGCGCAGCTTCAAATATCACCGCCCGCGCGGGGTTTTCGCCGCCTGGGTGGATGAACCCAACGCGGTTGTCGATGTGCGCTATGGCGACCAGCACGATCCCAATGCGCGGGCGACTTTGGTTTCGTTGCGGGACGGCATGGTTGTCGCTGGGGTGAACGGCTATCCGTCCGTCGCGCATGACGCCGCCGGCGCGCTCGATCTGCTGCATCGTTTCTTGCCCGCCGGGTTTTACTACAAGACCTTCATGACGCCGAGTTGGCAGTCCTACGAGCCGCAGATTCGCGCCATGGCCGGCTTGGGGCAGGTTGGCGATGCGATTGAAACCCGCGCCTTTGAAACCCGCACCGCACGCTGCGACGTGCTGGTGATCGGCGCGGGGCCCGCCGGGCTGGCGGCGGCGCGGGCGGCGCAGGCGGCGGGGGCATCGGTGATTGTTGCCGATGACCGGCCAGAGCCTGGCGGGAGTTTGCTGTGGGATACGGCGACAATCGATGGCGCCCCTGCCCTCGACTGGGTTGGGGCGACAACTGCCGGCATGCGGGTTCTGTCGCGCAGCACCGTATTCGGCGCTTATGACCATGGCAGTTTCGCGGTGCTGGAAGACCGCGCCGCCGCACCGGCTGGCTGGGCTGGTCCTCGGCTATGGGTCATTCGGGCGGCGCAGGTCGTGTTCGCGACCGGGGCGATCGAACGGCCGCTGGTGTTCCCTGATAATGACCGGCCGGGCATCATGTCGGCCAATGCGGTGTTGGCCTATTTGCGCCAGCACGCAGTACTGCCGGGGCGTCGGGTGATCGTTGCGACCAATAATGACAGCGCCTACGCGACCGCGATTGCCTTGCGGGATGCCGGGGCCGCGGTGGAAATCGCCGACGCACGCGCCGAGGCACCAAATATCGAGGGCATCAGGGTGCGACCGGCCAGCGTGCCGCTGGGCACTGGCGGGCGTGGCGGGCTGGCCTGGGTCGATCTCGGGCCGTGTGATGGATCGCGACGCGAGCGAGTGCCAGCCGATCTGCTGGCGGTGTCGGGTGGCTGGTCGCCGGCAGTGCATCTGTTCAGCCAGGCGGGCGGGGCCTTGCGCTGGGATGAAGCGTTGGCGGCCTTCGTGCCGGTTGCGGCTGGCCAGCACGTTGCAGGCAGCGTGACCGGGGCCTGGGATTTGGCGACCTGTTTGGCGCAGGGCCATCGGGCCGGGTTGGACGCGGCCGGGCGGGCGAGCGACCTCGCAGCGCCACATGCGCCTGCCAGTGCCCTGGCCCGACCGATCCTGCCACTATGGGGGCTTGACCTGCCGGGTACGCGGCAATGGGTGGATTACCAAAACGACGTTACCGCCAAGGATGTGCGGTTGGCAGCGTCGGAAGGGTATCGCTCGGTTGAGCATCTGAAGCGCTATACCACGCTGGGGATGGCGACTGATCAGGGCAAGACCAGCAATGTCAATGGATTGGCAATTCTTGCCGATGCGACTGGGCAAGCCATCCAAGACGTCGGCACCACGAAGTTCCGACCGCCTTTTACCCCGGTTCCGCTGGCGGCAATCGCCGGGCTGCGCGCAGGTGCACTGTTCGCGCCGCTGCGGCATCTGCCGGTGCATGACGATCACGTCGCACTCGGTGCGGAAATGCGCGACTATGGTGGTTGGGCGCGGCCGGCGTGTTATCGAGGCATAGGCGAAACCACCGCGGCTGCGGTCAAGCGCGAGGCCACCAATGCGCGCTTTCGGGTTGGGCTGTTTGATGGGTCGAGCCTTGGCAAAATCGAGGTGCAAGGTCCTGATGCGGCGGCATTCCTGAATTTGATGTACTATAATGAGGTCGCCAACCTGCGACCTGGCCGGCTGCGCTACTGCTTGCTGCTGCGCGAAACCGGGGTGGTGTACGACGATGGGGTGGTGGCGCGATTGGCCCCGGATCACTATCTCCTGTCGCCGTCTTCGAGCCACACGGCCGGCGTTCTGGCGATGCTGGAGTTATGGCATCAGACCGAATACCCGACCATGCAGGTTTCGTTTCACGACGTGACCGCAGCCTGGGCAACTTTCGCGGTCAGCGGGCCGAAATCACGCGAAATCGTGATGGCTCTGGGCGGCGGCGCCGATCTGTCGGAGCAGGCTTTGCCGCACATGGCGATGACCAAGACGATGCTGGGTGCAGTGCCGTGCCGAATTGCGCGGGTGAGTTTCACCGGGGAGCGCAGCTACGAGGTTTCGGTGCCATCGGGCTACGCGCATTCGCTGTGGCGCCGGCTGCTCGATCTTGGCGAGAAAGCCGGAATAATGCCGTATGGGATAGAATCACTGTCGGTGCTGCGCGCCGAGAAGGGCTATATTCTGATCGGCACGGATACCGATGGCATGACCTTGCCCGTTGATCTTGGCTTGGAAGGGCCATTGCGGGCCAAGAAGATCGATTTCGTCGGGAAACGATCATTGCTGACACCGGATGCGACTCGCCCCGATCGGCGGCAACTGGTCGGGCTCCTGCCGGCCGATCCGGCGGTGGTTCCAGTGCCGGGGACCCATGCGGTGCTGCGCGATGGCGGCGGCCAGCGATCGCTCGGTTGGATCACCACCGCCTGCCGGTCGCCGGTGCTGCAACGATCCGTGGCACTTGGGATGATCGAGAGTGGGCGGGCGAGGATGGGGGAGACGATCGATCTGTTCCATCTCGGCCAATTCAGCCGCGCTACGATCGTGGCAACCTGTTTCTACGATCCCGCCGGGGAGAAACTGCATGGCTGAGGACTGGCTGCGTCACGCGGCGATTTCCCATAAGGCGGTGATGAATCCTGCGTCGATCCATCTTGTTTCAGGTGGCGATCAGGCCGCCAACACCGTGGTCGGCAACGATCCGGCACGGTTGTGGCTGGCACCAGGTCGGGGGTTGGTGGTGGGGTTTGGGCAGGCGGCGGCACCGGGTGGCGATTTTGTGTCCGATGTGACGGATGGGCAGGCCGTGTTCGCACTGACTGACGCTGACGATATTATTGCCATGGCGACCACCCTGGACCCTGCCCTGCTGGTGCCCGGATTATGTGCGCAAACCATCTTTGCCGGGGTGAAGGTTTTGCTGTGGCGGCGCGGTGACGCGATCCTGCTGCATGTCGACCGCCCGCTGGGGAACTACATTGCCGCCTGGCTTGCTAAGGCCGGAACAGCGCTTGAAGGAGTGGCGGAGAAATGAAATCCCATGTCCGCGTCGCCGTGATTGGCGGCGGCGTTGTTGGCGCCAGCGTGCTTTATCACCTGACCAAGCTAGGCTGGCGCGATGTGGTGTTGCTTGAACGGGCGGAACTGACTTCGGGCAGCACCTGGCACGCGGCGGGCGGGATGCACACGTTGAATGGCGATCCCAACGTTGCCAAGCTGCAAAAATACACCATCGAACTCTACAAGGAGATCGAGGCGATTTCAGGCCAATCCTGCGGGCTGCATATGCCCGGCGGGCTGATGCTGGCCGGCACCAAGGACCGCATGGACTGGCTGAAAATGGCGGTCGCGCGCGGCGATTACCTCGGCATGGACGCGCATTTGATCAGCGTGGACGAAGCGGCGCGGCTGCTCCCGCTTATTGACAAGTCGCAATTCGTGGGCGCGATGTGGGACCCGCTGGATGGCTATGTCGATCCATCGGGCGTCACCAACGCCTATGCCAAAGCGGCGGTGATGCAGGGCGCCGAGATTTACCGGCACACGCGGGTAGAGGATTTGCAACAAAATCCGGACGGGACATGGAATGTTGTTACCGCGTCAGGGGTGATCGTTGCCGAACACGTGGTCAACGCCGGCGGGCTTTGGGCGCGTGAAGTTGGGCGGATGGTTGGCCTGGAACTGCCGATCCTGGCGATGGAGCATCAATACATCATCACCGACGACCTGCCGGAATTAGCCGGGATGCCGGAACTGCCTCACACCATTGATTTCGAGGGCGAGATTTATTTACGCCAGGAACGCCAGGGCGTGCTGCTCGGAACATATGAGCATAACGGAACCCCGTGGTCGGCCAAGACCACGCCGTGGGATTTTCCTGCCGAGTTGCTGCCGCCCAATCTTGATCGTATCGCGGGCAATCTTGAAGTTGGCTTCAAGCATTTTCCGGCGTTGGAAAATGTCGGCATCAAGCGGGTGATCAACGGGCCGTTTAGCTTCTCCCCCGATGGCAATCCGCTGGTTGGCCCGGTGCGTGGGTTGCGCAATTTCTGGGTCGCCTGTGGGGTGATGGCAGGTTTCAGCCAGGGCGGCGGGGTCGGGTTGGCGCTGGCGGGCTGGATGATCAACGGCGATCCGGGCTTTGATATCTGGGCGATGGATGTGGCGCGCTATGGCGACTGGGCGACGCGGGGCTATACGGCGGCGAAAGTGGTGGAAAATTACGGGCGGCGCTTCCGGGTAAGTTTTCCGAACGAGGAATTGCCGGCTGGGCGGCCGCTGCGGACCTCGCCGATCCATGCCCGGCAACAAGCCGCCGGCGCGGTGTTTGGAAGCGCCTGGGGGCTGGAATATCCGCTGTGGTATGCGCCGAAGGGCACGGATGCGGTCGAACATGTTTCGTTTCACCGCACCAACGCGCATTGGCCAATAGGCGCGGAGTGTGCTGCGGTGCGCAATGCGGTCGGGCTGATCGAGACCTCGGGCTACGCGAAATATGCGTTTTTTGGTCCGCAGGCGGAAGATTTTCTGTCGCGGATGCTGACCAACCGGATGCCAGCAGTGGGGCGGATCGTGCTGGCGCCGATGCTGAACCAGAACGGTAAGTTGATCGGCGATTTCACTGTCGCGCGGGTGTCGGATGATCATTTCCATGTGTTCGGCACTGGCGGGGCGGAAGATTACCATATGCGCTGGTGGCAGGCGCATTTGCCGGATCGCGGGGTTTCGCTGCGGTCGTTACGGTCCGGCCTGGTTGGCTTGTCGATTGCCGGGCCGCAATCACGGGCGTTGCTGGCGCGGGTGAGTGGGGAGGATGTGTCAAACGCCGCCTTCCCGTTCATGCACTACCGGCGGATGGATTTGGGGATGATCCCGGCACAGGTTGGGCGGCTGAGCTTTACCGGCGATCTCGGTTACGAGATCTGGGTGACGCCGGATTATCACGCGGCATTATATGATTTGTTGCTGGCCGAGGGCGCCGATCTGGGGATCGCCCATGTCGGTATTCGGGCGATGAATTCCTTGCGATTAGAAAAGGACTGGGGCACCTGGGCGCGGGAATACCGGCCGATTTACGGGCCGTATGAGGCTGGTTTGGGGCGGTTCATGGCAGCAAAAAAGCTCGATTTCATTGGGCGCGATGCGGCGTTGCACGAACGCGATACGGGGCCGAAACTGAAGCTGGTGAAATTGGTGGTGGATGCGGCGGACGCCGACGCGCTGGGCGATGAGCCGGTTCGGCTGGATGGCAAAGCGGTGGGCTGGGTGACCTCGGGCGGGTTTGCCCATCATGTGGGGAAATCGGTGGCACTGGCCTATGTGCCGGCTGGGTCTGCCAGCGCCGGGGCGCGGTTCACGGTGGATATTCTCGGGGAGGCCCGCAGGGCAAATTTGGTTGCCGCACCGTTGTTTGATCCGGATGGGGTAAAGATGCGGGGGTAGCGACTTTGTGCTAACGTGTAACGATGCACGTTATGATTGACCAACATCGCGTTGAGATTGTCGAACTCTGTCGCCGTTACACGGTGCGGCGACTGGAGGTTTTTGGCTCCGCAGCGCGCGGCCGTGACTTTGATCCAGCCTCCAGCGATGCCGACTTCTTGGTTGAGTTCCTGCCAACCTTTCGCCGATTGCTCAATTCTACGACCTCGCCGATGCGCTGGAGCGCTTGCTCGCGCGTCCAGTTGATCTGGTTGAGCGGCGTGCGATCGAGGCCAGTCGAAATTATCTCAGCCGACGCGAGATACTGGCCGGCGCCCAGCCAATTTATGGCTGACCGCCGCGAGATCACCGATACCGCTTTGTTATTGGATATGCTTCTGACCGCCCACGACGCGATCGGCTCTGTCAGCGGGCTTAGCGAAGCCGCATTCCTCAACAGCCGCCTACATCAAAATCCGGTCATCCGCCCGCTAGAGGTCATCGGAGGCAGCAGGCAAAGTGTCGGTGGCGTTCCAACAATCCGATCCGAGTATTCCGTGCCGCGAGCTCACTGGCATGCGCCATCGGCTGATTCATGGTTACGCGGATGTTGGGGTTGAACTCGTCTGGATTGTGGTTCGCGATCGGCTTGTTCCGTTGATCGCAATGCTCGCCCCCCTTATGCCGCCCGAGTGATCCGCGTTCAAACAATATTCCGTTCAACCAACGGCTTATTATCGATCACCCGCCCGAACCCCAGGACCGACATATCCAGCGTCGTGAACGCGCCATCCAGTATCAATTCCGCAAGACCACGCCCGGTCGCTGGCGAATGCTGGATGCCGTGGCCGGAGAAGCCGTTGGCGAAGATCAGATTGGCACAGGCTGGATGCGCGCCGATAATGCCATTCTGGTCAAACGTATTGTACTCGTAATACCCGGCCCAGGATGATTGCAGGCGCAATGCCTCAAACGCCGGCACACGGTTGGCGAGTGCCGGCCAGACCTGGTCGTGAAACATTGCTTCCTCGACTTCCAAGGGCGGTTCATCGGGGTCGGCCTCGTACGCGCTGGGGGATCGGCCGGACAGGAAGAATGCGCCTTCGGGTCGGAAGAAAATGCCGGACGGGTCAATCACCAGCGGGCAATCTTGCAGCGCGGCGCGGCAGCCGACGACGTAGATCATGCGTTTGCGGGCGCGGACCGGCAGATCGATTCCGGCCCAGGCGGCGATGCGCGCCGCCCACGGGCCGCCGGCGTTGACGACGATGTCGGACGGGACTTCACTCCCGTCGGCGAGCTTTACCGCGGTGATCCGCGCGCCCTTTTGGACAAAGCCGGTTGCGTCCTGGGCAACATAAGTCACCCCGAGTGCACGGGCGCGACGGCGGAGTTCGGCGAGCAGGCCGGGCCCGTCAAACCAGCCCTCACCGCTTTGCCCAACGGCACCGAGGGCGATGTCGTCGGTGTTCATCCATGGGAAGCGGGCGCGCAATGCCCCAAGGTCTAGCAGAGAAATATCGGCGCCATTGTCGCGTTGGATCGCCTGGTTTTCGCGCAGGATGTCGGCGCCAGCATCCGTCGCCAGGAACAGATAGGCGCGTTGCTTCAGGCCGGCCTCTGGCATCTCGCGCAGGAAGTCCCAGCCATATTGCGACATCGCAATGCAGACCGGGGTGGAGAATTGCTGGCGGATGGAGCTTGCCGACAGGGATGAGGAGGCGATCCGGTAGGTTGGGTCCCGCTCAATGACGGTGATCTGGCCCTTGAAGTCCGGGCGTTTGGCGAGGTGGTAGGCGGTAGAACTGCCGACTGCGCCGCCGCCGATGATAGTGATGTTCATAGTGCGTGAGCACCTTCACCCCGGCGCTCTCCCGGGGGGAGAGCGGGAAGAAATTTGTTCATCTTCAATAGCTTCTTGGCAGGCCGAGCACGCGCTCGGCAATGTAGCACAGCACCAGTTCGCGGCTGATCGGGGCGATACGGGGGATCAGGCTTTCGCGCATGTAACGTTCGACGTGGTATTCCTTGGCATATCCCATGCCGCCATGGGTCATCACCGCTTGGGTGCAGGCCTTGAAGCCGGCTTCGGCGGCGAGATATTTGGCGGCATTGGCCAATGCGCCAGACTCGCGCCCGGTGTCGTACGCCCAAGCGGCGTGCATCGTCATCAGGCGGGCGGCTTCGAGTTCCATCCAATTTTCCGCCAGCGGATGTTGGATTGCCTGGTTCTGGCCGATCGGGCGGCCGAAGACCACCCGCTCGGTCGCATAGGCGCGGGCGCGGTCGAGCGCGCAGAGGCCCAAACCCACGGCCTCGGCGGCGATCAGGATGCGTTCGGGATTCATCCCGTGCAGGATGTTGCGGAAGCCCGCGCCTTCTTCGCCGATGCGGTCCTCGATCGGGATTTCGAGGCCGTCGAAGAAGACTTGGTTCGAATCGACCGCCTTGCGGCCCATTTTGTCGATCTGACGGACTTCAACCTTGGTGCGATCAAGCGTGGTGTAAAACAGGCTCAGCCCTTCGGTCTTTTTCTTCACCTGATCGACCGCTGTGGTGCGGGCCAGCAGCAGGATTTTGTCGGCGACCTGGGCGGTTGAGGTCCAGATTTTCTGGCCGTGGACAATGTAGCGGTCGCCCTTTCGTTCGGCGCGGGTTTTGATCGCGGTGGTGTCCAATCCGGCATCGGGTTCGGTAACGCCGAAGCAGGATTTTTCCACACCGGCGATCAGCGGCGGCAGCATACGGCGCTTTTGTTCGTCGGTGCCGAACACCACCACCGGGTTGAGGCCGAAGATGTTCATGTGGATGGCCGAGGCACCCGACAACCCGGCACCCGATTGGGCGATGGCCTGCATCATGATCGCGGCCTCGGTGATACCAAGCCCGGCGCCGCCATACTCGACCGGCATGCAGATGCCGAGCCAACCGCCATCGGCGAGCGCCTTGTGCAATTCATCCGGGAAGCGGCCATCCTGGTCACGGGCGCGCCAGAACGCGTCATCGAAGCCGGCGGCTATGCGGGTGACCGCGTCGCGGACGGCGATCTGGTCATCGGTCAGGGCAAAATCCATGCGGTACTCTCGCCTCCTGGGCAAAGCTGGGCCATCTTGCCGTGCCGCCGCTGGGTGGGCAAATCGAACGGAGCCGCGATGCACCACCCCGCCATTATCGACCAGGCCGAAACCGCACGGCGCCTTCCCTTCCCCGCGCTGATCGCGGCATTACGGGCCGGTTTTATCGCGGGTGCGGATGCCCCGTTGCGCCATCGCCATGATCTTGCCGAAGCCGGCGGCACCTTGCTGCTGATGCCGGCTTGGCGCGGGGCGGCGACGATGGGGGTGAAAATCGTCACGGTGTTTCCCGAAAACGGCAAGCGCGGGCTGGATGCGGTGTCATCGACGTATCTGCTGTGCGACGGGCAGACCGGGCAGCATCTGGCGATCATTGACGGCAACGAGTTGACCGCGCGGCGGACGGCGGCGGCATCGGCGTTGGCGGGGGATTATCTAACGCGCCGCGATGCGCGGCATTTGCTGGTGGTCGGATCGGGGCATGTCGCGTCCATGCTGCCAGCCGCGTGGGCGGCGGTGCGGCCGATTGACGCTGTCACGGTCTGGAATATCCGGCCCGAGGGCGCCGAACGACTGGCCGCATCGCTGCGCGGGCAAGGCTTTAACGCAATGGCTGCAACCGATCTGCAAGCCTGCGTCGCATCGGCGGATATTGTGTCCTGTGCGACGCTTGCCTCCCGTCCCTTGATCGCGGGCCGGTGGTTGCGGCCTGGCATGCACCTTGACCTGATCGGTGCGTATCGGCCCGACATGCGCGAGGCCGATTCCGAGGCCATGCGGCGTGCGCGGGTTTTCATTGACACCGACGCCGCCTTGGCCGAAGCCGGTGATCTGACCCAGGCCGGCCCGCTCGAGATCCAGGGGTCGTTGACGACCCTGTGCCGGGGTGAACATCCGGGGCGCCAAAACGATGGCGAAATCACGGTGTTCAAATCGGTCGGCAGCGCGATCGAGGATCTTGCCGCGGCGGGCGTTGTTTATCAGCCGCTGGGATGTTGACGGCGCTGAGTATCGGGCGCGGCAGTCAGTTTTCGGTCGCCTGGAGATGCGCGATCCGCAGAACCTGCGTCATTGCCTGATCGGCAAATAAAATGCCGAACGGCGAGGTCGGCAGCCCAGCCGCGCGCAGCGCCTCCAGCGTCCAGGTATTGCAGGTATAGGTCGCATCGTAGGACCCATTCGACGCATAGACCCGCATGTTCCATTCCGGGGCGACACGCAGCAAATCAACCCCGGCATAGGCGCCCGAGGTAAAATCCCGCCAGAGGAATTCCTGCAAACGATCAAGGCCAAGACGGCTGATGTGCAACTGCGTGGCGCGAAGTTTGCTGTCACCATCGGCCATGGTTGCGCCATGGCCGATAACCATCACAATGCCCGGACCTGGCAGCAGCGCAATCAGCTTGTCGAACGCGTCGGTCTTGGTCTGAAGCTCGTAACGCCGATTGCCAAAGCTGAAACTGATCCAGGGATTGGCTGGAAACACCCCGCGAAACTGGGCCAGCGGTTCGTCGAGGCTGGGCGCCTTGAGGGCAATTTCGGTGTGCCAGCCATCATCGAGCACCAGAATGGTTTCGGTCAGCGGCGCCGGCGATAATTGCGCGACGTCATCAAATACCCTGGTAGTGGCGCAGCCGGCGAGCTGGGCCACCACCAGGATCAGATATGCCCAGCGCATCACTGGTCAAAAGCTGAGCGAAGTTGCCTGCACCACCAGCGGCAAGGTGCGCACCATGGCCAGGACATCGTCGGGCACCGCTTCATCGACCGATACCAGGCAAATCGCATCGCCGCCGGCTTCGGCACGGCCGAGATGGAAGGTTGCGATGTTGATACCGGCACCGGCCAAGGTTGCACCGAAGCGGCCTATAAAACCGGGCTTGTCAAGATTGGTGACATAGAGCATGTGGCGGCCAAAATCGGCTTCGATCTTGATGTCCTTGATTTCGACGATGCGCGGCCGCGATCCGGCGAACAAGGTTCCGGCTATTGATCGGCGGTTCTGATCGGTGGTGACGGTGATGCGCACCAAGGTCTGGTATTCGCTCGGCCGGTCATGTGCGATATCGGCGACATCGATGCCGCGTTCCCGCGCCAGCACTGGCGCGTTGACCATGTTCACCCCCGCCATCACCGGGGCAAGCAGGCCGGCCAAAGCAGCAGCGGTCAGCGGACGGTGGTTGAGATGGGCGGCATTGCCCTCGTATTCAATTTCAACCGTCTTGATGATGCCGTCGCGCGCCTGGGTCATCTGGCCGGCGAAGGCGCCAAGCAGGCGGCACAATGCCATGTAGGGCTTAAGGCGCGGGGCATCCTCGGCGGATACCGAGGGCATGTTGATCGCGTTGGTGACAGCGCCGGTGAGCAGAAAATCGCTCATCTGTTCGGCAACCTGAAGGGCGACGTTTTCCTGCGCTTCGGCGGTGGCCGCCCCGAGATGCGGGGTGCAGACAACGTTTTCCAGGGCGAACAAGGGGCTGTCAGTCGCCGGTTCGGTTTCGAACACATCGAGCGCGGCGCCGGCGATGTGGCCGGATTTCAACGCATCTGCCAGCGCTGCTTCATCGATCAGCCCACCGCGGGCGCAGTTGATGATGCGGGCGCCCTTTCGGAGTTTGGCGATATTTTCGCGGGACAATATGTTGCGCGTCGCCTCGGTCAGCGGGGTGTGCAAGGTGACAATGTCGGCACGGGCGAGCAGGTCTTCGAGTTCGACCTTTTCCACCCCCAACGCCAGCGCACGCTTGTCGGTGAGGTAAGGGTCATAGGCGATGACGCGCATTTTCAACCCCTGAGCACGGTCGGCAACGATTGAGCCGATATTGCCGCAGCCGATCAGGCCGAGCACTTTGGCGGTAAGCTCGACGCCCATGAAACGGTTTTTTTCCCATTTGCCGGCGCGGGTGGACGCACTGGCCTCAGGAATTTGGCGGGCGAGCGCGAACATCATCGCGATGGCGTGCTCGGCGGTGGTGATGGCGTTGCCGTTGGGGGTGTTCATGACCACCACGCCGCGGGCAGTGGCCGATTTGACATCGACATTATCGACGCCAATACCAGCGCGGCCAACCACCTTCAGGTTCGGCGCGGCATCGAGCAATTCGCGGGTGACTTTCGATGCCGAGCGGATCGCGAGCCCATCATAGTCGCCGATGATGGCGCGCAGTTCGGCCGGCGACAGGCCGGGTTTGACATCGACTTCAATGCCGCGGGCGCGGAAAATATCCACGGCGGCGGGCGATAACTTGTCGCTGATCAGGACCTTGACCATGACTATGCTTCCTGCGCCGGGGCGATCTGGGCGTAGGCCCAATCCAGCCAGGGCAATAATGCAGCGATGTTGGCGGGATCGACCGTCGCCCCGGCCCAGATGCGCAGGCCGGGCGGGGCATCACGATAGGCACCGATGTCATAAGCGACGCCGTCCTCATCGAGGATCGATGCGATTTTCTTGGCGGCGGCGGCGCGATCATTATCATCGAGATCGAGGAACCACGGCGCCTTGATAACGAGGCAGATGGAGGTGCAGGACCGCGTTGCCGGATCGACGGCGAGGAAATCCGCCCAGTCGCTGCTGGCCACCCATTTGGCGATATGGGCAAGGCTCGCCTCGCTACGCCCGATCAGCGCGCGCAGGCCGCCAATGCTTTCCGCCCAGCGCAGCCCATCAAGCGCATCTTCGGCGCAGAGCAGGCTCGGGGTGTTGATGGTTTCGCCCTTGAAGATGCCCTCGATCAGCTTGCCGCCCGACATCAGGCGGAAA